>NZ_NPOR01000047.1:0-11424 GCF_003688325.1 Bifidobacterium sp. wkB338 | reverse complement strand
CAATATAATCAAGGAATTCAAGTGGCGTCAGGTTGTCGTACGGGAGGATGTGCTGAGGCAGATAACCTAGGTGTCGTTTTAAATTTCGCCTATTGGCCGGCGAAGACAGGTCTTGCCCATCAATAAAAACTTTACCTTTAGTCGGTTTGATTATTCCGGTGAGAATACGCATGAGGGTTGTTTTGCCGGCACCATTTGGTCCTATGAGCCCTATCATGCCTTGTGGAAGATCAACGGTCAGATCGTTCAAAGCGGCCGGTCTCCCTCGAAAATCCTTGGTCAGATGGTCAATAGAGATAAACATGTGAGTAATTCCTTTCAAAGTCAGTGGATAGTCAGACCCGAGCTTTTATGTGGTTGGAGGCTATGTTTGCACCAGTGAAAAGAAGGAAGATAATACACACCTGCCAGAGCAGGGATATGACTCCCGATTGGACGGTAAAGGGGCCATTCGCCGGTACGTACATAGGATCTGTATGGAACCATCCTTGGGCAATGGGATCACCAATGACTGCCAGCGGGCCACCATTGAGTGTTGGAAGTGGTAAGAGGGGGGTATAGAAAGCCAGCCAAGCCCATACCAGGACGGCAAGAATTCGGGCTACGATCGTGGGCAACAGGGTTCCTAGCAGGGCGGATATTCCCATAGCGATCAGTATTGA
Organism: Bifidobacterium sp. wkB338; assembly: GCF_003688325.1. NCBI lineage: Bacteria > Bacillati > Actinomycetota > Actinomycetes > Bifidobacteriales > Bifidobacteriaceae > Bifidobacterium > Bifidobacterium sp. wkB338. The sequence continues at coordinate 10,762 of NZ_NPOR01000047.1, read as the reverse complement.
TGGCGCGAGTATGACAAATGCTACTGCCAGGGCCACAAGTATTGCCTTACCGTTGCCGTTAATGGCTTGGTGGACCGCGATCAATACAAGGAAAAGCAGGGAAGATGATATGCAGATGACCCAGGCTCCCAAGACATGAGCTGAGCGAATGGCAGCCATCGGCAAGGGGGAGGTGGATTCAAGTTCGTCCATACCTGTTCGCCTGCCAGCAGTCATAAGGTCGCTAAAAGATGCTGCGTATGCCAAGGGGGTGAACATAGCAAGAACCTGTCCGGTAAAGACAAGACCATCTGTGTTGCTGAATCCAGGTGACATAGGAGAAGCATAGGCTAAAAAGAGGGCGAAGAGCGCCAGCGGTATGCTGGCTATCCACAAGGCTTTGCGCCGATAAAACATCAGTAGCGTGATGCGTACAAGGCTCAGTATCCTCATAGGGCTGCCACCTTTAGAACATTGCGCTCCGCATCACCGCACATGTTCCATCCGAAGATTGCGCCTGCTGCTGCAATAAACAATGGAATGAGTCGTTGCCGGACCGGATCGGTTATGTATGGATCCCATATAAAACATAAAAATAGCCAAATAGCTATGGAAGCCAGCGACGATGTTGGCATAGACGTGGTGAGTACGGCTATAAGGAAAACCAGACAGTTGACAATGAATATACTGCCAACCGGGGTAATGATGCTCACCCATCCCATGTCACGTGGCCAAAGTCGCATCATATGCAAGCCGATAAAAAGAAGGCCCGCGGCAGCAAGAAATGCTCCGGTAATGATAAGCAGACTGGTCACTTGAACTTTCCGCCATCCAGTTGAAGTTGACTCAGTAAGTTCAACGATTGGGTCACCATTGAGCACAAAAGCTGTAGATAGGCCAGCAGCAATTACTGGCACCTGAGTAAGAACCATCATAAGTGGCCGTATGCGGCTCGATGACCAGATGCCCTCCAGTACGAAGCCTGCAAGAAGAATACCTGCGGTCAGTATGAATGGCAGTAATACCAGCCTATAAAGCCTCTTGAGCTGTATACCTACGAAAGCCAACCTCGTCCACCTTCCTCATATCTGGTTTTGGCCTCGGCTGCCGCCAGACATTGCTCGCTGCTCGTCCTGTCTGCTTAGTTAGTAGCGAGAGAGGATGGAAAAGTTCATTAATTTTTATCTCCACCGGCGAGTTGAGTATGCCAGGCAAGAGGGGCTGTAAGGATAACAGCAGATAGGAGTGCCACTGTCAGCAGGATGGTCCCTGCCCAGGCTGCGGTTGTAGTGGGTATCGAATTGACCCATGCCGGTAGGAAAAATGATGACCTAAAGTTCTGCAAAGTTCTCAATAGTGGTGCAAGTACCCCTAGGAGCAGTGCAATCCAAGAGCATTGCCATATGCATAAGAGGGCCACGATATTCGCCAGGAGTGTTATGGGGGCTATCGTTTGGGCAATAACTGGCAGGGGCCTTATTCCAGGGTTGATTGCAGTGACAATCAATAAGGCTACTCCCCCGACGACAATATTGGAGATAAAGGCCAGCAATAGCCTAGAAGCTACCACAACTTGAGGTCCCAGGGGCATACTGAGCATTAATTCACGATCATCTTTAATGGAAAAGACCAGGATCATGGTCAGTGCCATGTTGAGCATGAGTATATTTGAAAAGATATGCATACCGAGACTGCCGTAACGTGCACCTTGCATAAGGTTGCTAATTAAAACGGAGCACGCTGCTATCGCAATTTCCACCAGTAAGATATATCGCGGTATGAGGCGGAATTGTGCCAGAACAAGTGGGCCACAGGAACGCACTCGACGCATGAATGGTATTGCTGGATCCGTTGCCAGCGACGGCTTCTGGCGGATGGCCTTCATTACGCTAGTAAAAGCTGGAACTGCCGGCTGTGCATTCTGCTCTTTTTCCCTAAGCGCCTCTTGAACTTCACCCCGGTATTCTTCGGTGACTGGGCCTGTGCTGTCTGGGCTTGTGCTCTTATATTGGTCTGCCATAATCAACCCTTCAATTATCTCTGGCTCTGCAGTTTATGGGGTTTGACTGGAGCGAGGTCGGTCAACTGCGGGCGCAGGATCTGCCTTGCCCGGGCAATGCGAGACTTCACAGTCCCAACCGGAACGTCGAGCAGGGAGGCTATTTCCGGGTAGGGTAACTCGTGAAGCCAAGCCAGGGTTACCGTATATGCCATTTCTGCCGGGAGTGCATCAATCCTTTGCCGTATTATTTCCATCGCCAAATCCTTATTGACCAGTTCTACAGGCTCCAGCTGATCATCGGTTATCGAGTCAAGTTCCACCTGATCCATTTGGTCAGGTAGTTTCAGTTTGCGACGTTTCATATAAATTTGCCGCCGGGCAATGCTGAGTATCCAGGTAAGCACCTTGCTGTCTGCACGGAAGGTTTTTGAGGAACGCCAGCAGCCCAGCCATGTGTCAGTAAAAACTTCACTGGCATCCTCATCGTCGGATATTCGCAGGGAAATAAAGGCTTGGACGGTATGAGCATACTTATTGTAAAGTGCTTCAAAGGCCGATTCATTTCCGTCAGCCACCATCTTGATCAGCCTTATATCATCAGCATCTGGATCAATGCGAGATCGTTTCACTGATGATGTCCTTCTCTATGTTGTCTACATCCTAGATATCGTCCTGCATACTGTTATGCAAGCGGTTATCGCGGTTATGCTCCATTGCTATTACGAATATGTTGGGATGTCGCTTTTAGGGTCGCCCATCCTGTGAATTTAGTCGCAAAGTCGCAGGGCAACCCATTACTGTCTGTGAGTGAAGCCGGCTCTTTTCAGGTGTCCTAGCGCTTATTTGCATCCTTTCAAGTACTTCCGTATCTTCTTCAGGGCCCAGTCGTAATGGCTGGAGGTCGAAGAGATGAAGGCAGAGCCCAAGGTAGAGTTTCCGGTCCATGGAAGGGCGCCCTTGGTGAACATCTGTTCGTTGGTGAACGATTGCGCCAGGGCCATGACCCTCTTATGGGATTCGACGAACAGGTTCAAGGCCTGATCGTAGGTGGTGTCATCATGTTTGTCCCGCAGCTTCACATTCATCTCGCCGTAATTACGCCAGTTGTAGCCCTCAGGAAGAAAGTCGTGGGTACTGCCCTGCTGGTTGTCCTCCACCCAATTCAACAGCAGCTGATGCCACTCGTAGAGATGGACGAGCACATCCTTGATGTTCCTGTCGCGTGCCCAATGGGCCCCCTTCTCCTTGCTCAGGTCGAAGGAAAAGCGGCCATTGCGTTCTTCGGGTGTTAGCGGCTCAAGCAGCGCCATGATTTTGTCGAAGCCGTCATCAGCCGCCTTGATGAGTTCTTCCTTGGTGGTCGGTCGCGCCATGACGGTCCTCCATTTGTCTGTTGTTGACAAGGTTTGACTGGTTCATCGTCACCTGTCACGGTTTGTCATTGACTGTACCCTATATGAGCCTTGCAAATGCTCGCGTGTAGGAAATCGTCGCATACTCCTGTGTTTACCTGTATTGGTGGAAAGCCATCAAGTGCCCACAGTTGCACCTACCAATTGAATTCATCAAGCCGAGCGTTGCATATACCGACTTAATTTATTTAACAAGAGACATGGAGGAATGACAGAGGTCGGCAGGCTTGCTGTGGCTCCAATATGTATTCGCGTGTATGCGGCGAGGCTTTATTACTCGCCGATGGCATGAGATATGACACTGACAGAGTTCTCGAACTTGGTGGTCAGGGCTTGGATACCTGTGGCTGCGGCACCAAGCAGGGATGCGATGAGCACCACTACGATCCAAGCGCCCCATTGCACGCTCATCTGTGCTTTGCCCATAAAGCGTGAGAGCATGAAGGTCAGGGATGAGGTGCAGAGCAAGGTGATGACCAGGGAGAACAGTGTGCTGGTAATCATAGTGATGATGCCGTCAAGTGCGCCCAATACTCTGAGCTGGCCGATTCCAGCACCTGATACGTAGGTCAGCGCCAGATCAAGCCCTCTGCCTTTGGAAGTAATCAAGGTGCCTGCAATTGCACCTGTTATCGCGATGATCAGTGGCGGTCCAGTGAGCGCCAGGAGACTCGCAAACATGTCTGCGGTCGCCGGAGCAGTGCTGTCTGGTGTGGAGGGCAAAGCGACTTGCATGGTGGTGATCATCGTGCTCAACCCTCCGCCGACGGTCATCAGCAATGACAGACCTGCAGTCATCGGGATGATCGCCGCTCCCTGGCGCTGTATGCTGCCGACAGCCTGCTGGCCTGCCAGCCTCCAGGTTCTGGATGGCAACGCCACAATACGCGTCCATATCGCCGTGAAGCCGGGCAGGAGGTATGGCGCGAAAGCTGCCAGCGAGAATATCAGGAGGAACATGCCGCCCATAGCGAAGGCGAGAAATACCGTCATCCGATCTGGAGCGGCATCGCTGCTCATCTGACTGGCACGAGGGTTAGTTGCAAGTGCAAAAGCTGGAATCAGCAACATGCAGCCAGCACCAATCAAGCATACGATTCCCAGGAGGAAGCGGAAGACGCCTATCCGCTTTGGAGGGTCCTGGGATTGCCTGAGGGCTTCCATTGGTCGTATTTTCGAGAGCGAACGGATAGTCAACAAGGTGCTTATGAAGATGGGCGCAGCGCTGAAAGCGAGGCCTTTGCCTAGCGAATCGAACAGGTGGCTGCCGGCATAGGTCAAATGCAAATCAAATGGATTTGTCACCATGGCGAAGGTCAAGGGCGTAATCACCGGCAGCAAAAGGCAGGTGGCTGCAATGGACAGGATGAATAATCCCATGACTATCAGCAGATTCCAGGCCAGCAGTTGCCAAGGCAGAGCGCCTTGCAAAACCATGAGCGCCAGTTGATGCCGGCGTTGATTCAGTGCTGAATTCATGACCCATAGCAGCACAGCTATGGTGATGATCACGCTGAATGCCAAGGCGGGACCAGTGTATGTGGATCCAAGTACCTGCTCCGGGCCCTGATAGTCCTGATCAATGATCGTGGCGATCGCGATGAGGGAGCAGATGACAGTCTGGGATACGACCATGGCCAGCAAGACGGCGCTCCAGACCATGGGCGCTGCTTTGAGTTCGGACAGAGCGCCTCTCATGCCATGGGCGCTTTCGCAGAGAATGACTGGCTGATTCGGCCATCGCGCACGGCAAACAACCGATCGCACTGACCTGCCACTTCATTGCTATGCGTCACCAGTATGATGGTTTTCTTCTCGTGGTTGGCGAGTTCCTTCAGCACCGATATGACCTTTTCTCCGGATTCCTGATCCAGGGCGCCAGTCGGCTCGTCCGCGAATACCACGTCTGCGTCGGATAACAGGACGCGGGCCAGGGCAACACGTTGCTGCTCGCCGCCTGACAGCAGGGTGACGCTTTGCTTTTTCTGATCGATCAAGCCAAAGTACTTCAAGAGTGAATCCGCCGTCTTTCTGGGAAAGCGGGATCCGCGAAGGGTGAATGGCAGAGCCAGATTCTGTTCGACTGTCATGCTGGTGATCAGGTTGTAGGACTGGAATACAAAGCCTAGATGCTGGCGTCTGAACTTGGTCATGGCCGACAGCCCCAGACGGGTTATGTCCTTGCCCAGCAGAAGCACAGTGCCGCTAGTGGCCTTCTCCAGCCCAGCCAGGCAGTACAGCAGAGTTGATTTGCCGCTGCCTGACGGCCCGATGATGCCGGTCATCTCCCCCGGATAGGCAGTGAATGAGATGTCATTGAGAATGGTCAGTGAATCGCCGCGGCGCGGGGAGACCACCATGGACAGCCCCGTAGCTTCAATCGTGGGTGTCGGGCCTCTGCTTTCGCTTACGTTGGGGTTATTCATGGTTGCATCTTTCACTTGGATGATCATCGACGACCTTCCAGACCGAGGTATCTACGCTCAGTAATGCTGATTCGCCTCGCAGATGTCATGTGCCCTCGTTCGTCGCTTGCCCCTGTATGACGGTCATCCTTGTCGTCATCAGTCACTTCCATTGATATCAGCGAAAGAAGGGATGAAATACCATGAGTTACCCTGAATTATCCCTGATTCGACCCTGATTTTTCGAAATAAGAGGCATGCTCGATCAGCCATGCTTACGCGCCGCCACTGGCAAAGTCAGTAGCGGCGGGGATCAGCTGATTACTGCTGCAGCCTCATTCGCTAACAAGCAGTAGGGATTTGATGGCGGTGCGCTGGTCCATGGCCTCATAGGCCTCCTGGATGTGATCCAAGGCAAAGCGCTTGGTGAAGACCTTGCCTGGCTGGATGCTGCCCTTGAGCACCTGGTCAAGCAACAGATGCCTGTCATATGTGGTGACTGCGGCCGTGCCGCCTCGCAGACCGACATTGCGCCAGAACAGCTGAGAGGTGTCCATGGTAGCCTGCTGCGGTACGCCGACTCTGCCGACTACTGCGCCGGGCCGGGCTGCTCTGACAGCAGTGTCGGTGGACAGTTCGGTGCCCACGCATTCCAGGACTGCATCGGCTCCGGCTCCGTCGGTGAGAGCCATGACCTGCTCCACAGCAGCGTCGCCGCGTTCAGCCACGATGTCAGTGGCCCCGAATTCACGCGCCAACCTCTGGCGGTCCTCATGCCGGCTCATGGCGATGATGCGTTCGGCCCCACGCAGCTTGGCTGCTATGACTCCGCACAGACCCACCGCTCCATCGCCCATGACAACGACTGTGTCGCCTTCTTTGACCTGGGCTGTTGCGGCTGCATGATAACCGGTGGCCATCACATCGGAGAGGGTTAGCAGAGAGTCAAGCATGTCGTCGCTATAATCCTCAGGTTGGCCTGGAATTCGCACCAGCGCCCAATCCGCGTTGGTGAATCGTAGATACTCGCTCTGGTAGCCGCCGCTCCCCCGCCTGTCCGGATCAAGACAGTCACCGTCGAATCCAGCCCTGCAGGCTGCGCAGTGCCCGCAGCCATGGGTGAAGGGAGCGATGACGAAGTCACCAGGTTTGACATGAGAGACATCCGAGCCCACATTTTCAACCAAGCCAATGGCTTCGTGCCCTACGTGACTGCCTGAGGACATTGAGGAAATCCCCCGGTACCACCACAGATCGGATCCGCACACGCAGGCCCGGACGATCCGAATCACGGCATCTTTAGGCTTTTTGATGGTCGGCATCGGTGATTCCTCCAGCTCGATGCGGCCCGGCTTTACAAACTTTGCTGCCTTCATGCTCTTGCTCCCCATTCTTCACTACCTGGCGTATTCGCCTGCCAAGTATGCGGATGAAACATAGTCTACGGAGTTCAATCCGCTCGAAGTCAAGTCAAATCCTTATTGTGCGCGATTCACAGAGGTGCGGACAAGATTGTCACACGGGAATACGGTCATAAGATACAGCTATATATAGGTGCTGTATAAGGGTGCCGTATAAGGGTTGCTATGTAGAGGTGGCGTATTGAGGTATCGTCATACGTCTTGTGATAAATCGTATGCATCCTTGCATGCACGTCATAGGCCAAACCTCAACGATTCAACTCATTTGGAGGGGCTTTGTGAGCTGCCAAGTTCCGTAAGGAAGGCAACGTAGGCCTGGGGGTTGCGATGGTTTTTACCTGCTTGGACAATCAGCCCGTGATATTCACGCAGATCGTTCAGTGGCCATTGATCAACCCGGATAAAATCCGCCTCGTACTCTTCGCCCTCCTGGTATGACCGCAAGGAGGCCCACCCCAGACCGTCCAACATCCGGCGTGCATAGGCGTCCCAGATAAAGCAACGCTGGCCGAAGGCATAAAGCCGTATGACATCCGCCGTCTCGCGGCCAACCCCGGCAATGGTGAGCAGGTCGTCACGCAGACCTTCATCCGCGCAGTCTTCCACATCGGCCGTGCGGATGCCATGAGCCAGCAGCCACTGAGCCAGGGCTTTGCAGGTGCGTGCCTTGGCCTTCATAAAGCCGCTTGATCTGATTAAGCTCGTCAGTCTTGCCAGGTCGACGTCGGCCATGTTGCAGGGGTTGAGCAGGTTGGCCTTGCGCAGCTGCTCGATGGACATGGCCGCGTTTCCCCAGGCTGTATGTTGGACCAGCACCGCTCCGATCATCATTTCGAAGTCGGTCTCTGCCGGCCACCAATTCTGCAATCCCAGACGAGCGAGCAAACGCGAATACAGCCACCTTGAGCAACCGGCATTTATCCTGCCTGAATTGCCCATAACGCCTCCACCAGATTACTTGACGCTTTTCATGGTAACAGCTGGCTCCAGCCGGTGCGGAGCGAGTCAGAGAATGGCAGGCGCCTGGGCAAAGTCAGTGATAGCGCCATTGGCCTCAGAGCGAATGGCATCCCAATCCTTGGCCGAAGACTGGTCGTACATGGCCCAAACCTTCATCCCAGCGCGCTTGGCGGAATCGACGGCGACCAGAAGATCCTCGAACACTGTGCAATGGTCAGGTGGTACGCCCAGCATCCGCGAAGCCAACAGGTAGATTTCCGGTTCCTCCTTGCCAATGCTTTTGGCATCATCCACGCTGCAGACCTGGTCGAAACAATCGGTCATCCCAGCGTGCTTCAGAGCAGCCCGTCGCAGGCGCGGAGGGAGGCTGGTTGCCACAGCCAGGGCGGCACCGCTGGCTTTTAGTGCTTGCAGGTAATCGAGTGCATGTGGCTTGGGTTGTACAGCTGTGGCGTAGAGCAGGAGCGCGTCCTCGTTCCATTCCTCCACAAGATCTTCTGGGCGCTCGTCAAGGTGGAAGCGGTCGATGGTGTATCTGGCGATGGCACCGGTCTGCATGGAGGCCACTGCAGATGCGTAATCGTCCGGCATGGGGATGTTGCGACGAGCGAAGAATCGGCGGTCGATTTCCTTCCAGACTCCCATGGAATCCAGAAGTGTACCGTCGAGATCGAAGATGGCGGCCTTGCCAATGTTGACTTTTATTCCATTTTCGCCCATGCCGCAAATTCTCCTATTCGCCGAAGTTATTCATAGTAGCATGATCTCGGATCAGGTCTGGCTAACTGGATTTGAGCCAATGTTCTCCCCGATCAGCCTTGGCTTCAGAAAAGTAGGTATGTTCAACAGTTTAATATTGCCATGCAAGCTATTAATCTCAGCGATTGTCAATTATTTTGCGCTCAGCGAGCGAAAAGCACATAAAAGTTGAAGAATATATACAATATTGGTTGAAACAATGTTAGCATGCAAATACTAGAGAAAATCATCGAAAAAGGAGTCTTATGGCTATTCAGGAAACAACAGCGGCTCTGGCTGATCCTCTGCGTCGTCGTGTGCTGGATCTTTTGGAGCAGGGCGGCATGGAGGCCGGACGTCTGGCCGAAAAGCTGGGAATGACGCCATCCAAGCTGTCCTATCATCTGAGGAAGTTGAAAGAAGCAGACCTGATTGTCGGCCACAAGCAGGGCACCAGGGTCATCTATGAACTCAATCTGAGCGTGCTGGACAGCACAATTCAATGGCTCTACCGTCTGCGGACAAGCGCCAGCGACAAGAGAAGTCTGTCCGAGCCGCAGACTGCAAGCACGGAAACTGGTTCGGCGGCGGTTTCAGAGTCCTAAGGAGATTCTCATGGCTGATGGCGGCAAAGCGGGTCGGTTCGTCCCGACCCTGGTCGTGGCTCAGTGGTTGCCGGGGATGATCATGCTGGGCGTAAGCTGCTTAGTGGTCAATCGTCTGCCAAATGAAAAGGTCCCGCTTCATTGGAACGCACAGAACCAGGTGGATCGCTGGGGCTCTCCCCAGGAGCTGGTTTGGATGCCCTGCTTCTGTCTTGTCATTGCGCTGATTTGGACCATCCTCATGCTCGTCCTGCGCGCATATTTGATTAAACGTGGTGATGAAGCGGGAAATACTTTGACCGTTTTTCTGCTGGGTGGGCTAGGCATGCAGATTGTTTTCGCTGTTATAGATACGTTCTCCATAGCCGCTGCCGATCCTCATTGGGACTGGTGGCCGACGGATTTCGGCATCGATAAAGTCGCCATGCTATTGACCGGTCTGATTCTAATAGTCATCGGCAATCTTGCTCCTAAAATCAGACCCAACGGCATCAGCGGTTTTCGAGTGCCAGGTGCCTACTCCAGCCGCGAGGCTTGGCGCCGCTGTCAGCAATTTGGCGGGGCGCTCTCCATGATTCTGGGCGTGGTCATGATCCTGGCTGCCCTGGCTTATGGCGGAGTCAGGCTCTATTGGACCTGTGGAACCGCTCTGGCAATCGTCCTTGTACTCATGCTTGCCTATGGGTCATACGCGGGCAGAAAGTATGCCGGACAGGGAGGACCTGTCTACCGCCATTAGTTCCTGTATGCAATGCGTGAGCTAAAAGAGGCTGTAAATGACAGATCAGGATACAAGTAAGAACTTCCTGAGTTCGTTGAAGGACTCAAAGCTGATTTAGATCAAATCAAGTACCTACCAATACGGTCCTTCATCATCAGCATCATTTCACGAGCCAAGCTGCAACAGTCTGAACAGGCAATCTGTTCTCACCATTGAAACTGTAATAACAGACACCGCACAAACCCTGTATTTCATGGCAACAAGGTTGAATGCATTCGAAATGAGGACGAAAGCAGTGTACTTCTATCGGGGGATTGTTGGAGATGTAAGAGCTTTCACATCACCTTTCTCATCTAATTACCCCTATAACGACCGGCTACACACTAGGCGATCTTCTGCGTGCACGCTATAAAATTCGTTGCGCTATTTAGTCAGTTTAGATTTCAGGGAAGTTCGTACGTCCTATTACCAATCTATAGTCTTGCTTAAATTAAGGAATTCATATACGCCATCGTTCGA
>NZ_NPOR01000034.1:0-18490 GCF_003688325.1 Bifidobacterium sp. wkB338 | reverse complement strand
GTCGATCAGGCGACAATGGAAAAGCTCTCTTTGAAGCCGGAGCATCTATCTGTTCTGTTCTCGATAGAGCGACTGGCGCTTTACGAGGACATAGATCGAAGTAAGGCGGTGGATCGAAGCGAAAAAGAGGAATGGTTTGGCAAATGGTCTGAAAACCTCCCTGCTGGCTGCGTTCTTCTTAATCGGGGGCAAGTGAAAGAGAGAATTGAAGAACTTGTTGCGCGAGATGGAACTACATGGAAAGCCTTGGTTCTGATTGAACTTGCACGGTTTGTGCCATATGACTCCTATCGTTCTGAAATGGAGTCAGAGGATCCTGACGGAAGGTCAGACTCCTCAATCAAGAAAACAAAATGTCCAAAATTCGATTCAAAAATTCTCGAAGAGTTATGGTGTGATGTAAGCGGCGATTTAGATAAATCCCCGGTGCAGCAGACCGCTAAGGCGCTGAATAAGAATGTCGGCGTATTGGATGGTAGCCGAACCAGGAAGATTGTCGGTGCTGCGGGAACTGCCGCGGTTGCGGTTGCTACGGGAGGTGCAGCTTTTACATTAGCGCCAGTCATAGCGCCGTTGATCGCCGGATCGGCTGTTGCCGGTCTATCTGGTGCTGCTCTTACCAGTGCGAGCCTTGCAGCGGTTGGCGGTGGTGCATTGGCTGCAGGAGGTCTCGGTATGGCAGGTGGCACAGCCATAATCGCTGGTGGCGGCGCAGTCTTGGGTTTGGTCGGTGGTAGTGGGGTAACTGCTGTTACTTCGCTTCTCACTGATTCCAAAGGAGCGTTTGCCCTCGACGAGTGTTCGAAGCTCCTAACATTTTGCCAATCCGACTTTGCTCAAGCTGATATGAAGCCAGAGACGATTGAACGGATGCGACAAGGCCTGCTCGATCAGATTGAACGCATGGAAATTCAGCAGGAGGTTCTTTCTAGACGTTCTGGAGACAAGGAATTAGATAAGTCTGAGAAAAAAGAAACCAAGAAAGAGCTCTCCGGTCTTAAGAAGAGCTTGGGTTACATGCGTAATTGCGAAAAGGAATTGTTGAAGCTGATCAATCAAAAAAGTCACTCGTAGGAGATTACGGTAGCCGCCAAAGACGATGTCGAATTGGTCTGATCAAGTACAGCGCTGGAGCCGGAATCATGACGAGATGTGTATGCATCGGATTCTGCAGATTGTCCTCTTGGGGAATGCAGGGGATATCTCTGATTAAAGTCTTGTTCTGCTTTTTAGTATTCCAGGTTACTGATTGCATTGGAAATGTTAAAGGGGGGTCCAGTTCTCTCTGCTGCCAGACTGTTTGCTTAAGGGTAGTTTTAACTGAATTCAGTTATCCTTTACCGGAATTCAGTGAAAAAGTATATAATTCAGTTAAGGCCAATAGCTCAGAACAGGTGGTGGACGACGGATGGCGTGTGAGTACGGCAAGGAGACTTTGTCCAAGGAATTCAAAAGTGATCTCAAGGGCTTGCCGGACTCCGAATTGGTAGAAGCAGTTGTTGCCTTGGCCAATACGGATGGCGGATGCTTATACTTGGGCGTTGAGGATGATGGCACGCCTACCGGTGCGCAGCAAAAGCATCAGGATCCGGTTGGAATGGCTGCGATGATAGCCAATAAGACTGTGCCACCGATATCGGTTCGTGCACAATTGGTTGGCAATGACATCGCGGTTGTTCAGGTCGAGGTGCCCAAGGCGCAGAGCGTGGTATCAACAAAGTCGGGTAAGATTCTCCGTCGCATGATGAAAGTGGATGGCACGCCTGAAAGCGTACCCATGTATCCGTATGAGTTTGCAACTCGTCTTTCGGATCTGGGAAAGCTCGACTATTCAGCTCAGCCGGTGAGGGGATCAACTCGGGCAGATTTTGATCCGTTGGAACGTGATCGTCTGCGCAGGATCATCACCTCTTATCAATCTGGTGACCAGAATCTTCTTGAGCTTTCGGATGAGGATATGGAAAAATCGCTGCGCCTTGTCGTATCGGTCGATGGGGATTTGACACCAACCTTGGCTGGCTTGCTGCTCATTGGCAACGAAGATGCATTGCAGCAGTTCGTTCCGACGAATGAAGCGGCTTTCCAAGTTCTTAACGGCACTGACATCAAGGTGAACCAGACGTACCATGGCCCTTTGCTCAAGACCATAGAGCAAATATCCGCGTCGTTTAAGCCGTGGAATCCGGGGACGGAGCTGAATGTGGGCCTGTTTTCTTCGATGGTCCCCGAGTTTGACGAAAGGGCTTTTCGAGAGGCTTTGGTTAACGCATTCGGCCATAGGGACTATTCGGTTCTCGGGCGTGTGCGCGTAGTGGTAGACGATGCTGGCTTGACCATCGCCAATCCCGGTGGGTTTGTGGAGGGTATCAATGTTCATAACCTGCTTACAGCTGAGCCACATGGGCGTAATCCATGTCTGATGGATGCATTGAAGAGATCTGGCCTCGCCGAACGCACTGGGCGTGGGATCGACCGCATTTTCGAAGGTGCCCTGAACTATGGCCGTCCTCTGCCTGATTATTCGAGATCCAACGGGCGTGGGGTATCAGTGCTGTTGCCGCGCAGTGCGCCCGACAAGGCTTTTGTGGAGCTGCTGGCCGAGGAGCGTGAGCGTAGTGGCAAATCCATGTCTCTCGATGGGTTGCTTATTCTGGACAAGCTCAAGAGAGAGAGGCGCTGCAGCTTTGACGTGTTGTCGAAATCGATGGACATGAGCGACCAGCGTCTACGCACGGTTTTGGGGCAACTGACTGAATCTGGTCTTATCGAAAGCGCCGGCACTGGGGCTCGCCGAACATATATGTTGGGTGCGAAGGTGTATCGGCGTAGCGGCAAGGTAGTGGAATACGTTCGCCAATCGGACATCGATAGAGTTCGGTACTCCGAATTAATCATCAAGCTGATCCATGAACAAAAAACGGTGAGTAGAAACGACGTGATGGAATTGCTGCACCTTAGCGCGAATCAGGCGTATTACCAGTTGCGGAAGCTCGTTGATGAGGGGCGTATCAGGAAAGTTGGTAGTGGAAAACGTAAAGCACGGTACGAGGCGGTGTAGTGGATAAATCAATTGGGATATCGCTAATCGAGTCTACCTGAATTCAGTTATTTTTAACTGAATTCTGCAAAACCAGTGTCCGTTTTATTCTGTTTCTCAGCATACACGATCGCATACTCGCGAAATGTGATCTTGCTTCCGGTATTGGCCTTGCCCGGAATCTTTGGCGGAGTCCACGCATTCCAGTTGATAGGGTACATGCCTTATTGAGTCATGTCTTGGCCTGAGTCTCTTTCTCTTCATCGAAGTTTTTGTGGATGCGGACAGGGTTTGTACTTTGCGAAGTGCGTGCCATGGTAATCAACCCCCAGCTGTCGCAGACGGATGAACGATGTCGCTTTTGTGCTGAGCGCTTGAGCGCTAAGGCGATACCGCTTAACCCACTCCAGATAACGGGTCAAAAAAGAGAGAAGACGGAGCAGGAACAATCTTTGAAGTGTCGCCAAAAATGTTGCAATCCCGCCCTTCTAAGTAGCAAAAAGGGATTTTTGGAAAACCAAAAATCCCTGCTGGCGGAGGATACGAGATTCGAACTCGTGAGGGCGTGAACCCAACACGCTTTCCAAGCGTGCGCCATAGACCACTAGGCGAATCCTCCATGGCTGCAATGAACGGGACCATAGCCTACGTGACCCTGATCAAGGCAACTAGGAAATAGTAACACAGGGCAAGGATTGCGGGCTAGTCCAGACGTGTCGCCGACAATCCTCGCCCTGTTTCTGTTTTATGTGTTACTTGATTTGATCCATGGAAAGGCCAAGAGCCTCGGCAACACGCTGGCCGTAGTCGGGGTCAGCCTGGTAGAACTGCTTGGTCTCGAGAACCTGGATCTCCTGGTCATCGACAGAGCCCAGGGTGTTCTTGATGGTCTGGATCAGGCGGTCCTTCTCTTCCGGGCTCATCAGCCTGTAGAGACGGCCGGCTGCGGAATAGTAGTCCTTGTCATAGGGGCGGGAGTATTCGGTTTGCCCTTGGACGGCATCGCCGTGCATCCGGGCATCATTGTCTTCCACGGGGCCGCCCTTGCTGTTGGGCTCGTAGTTGACCGATCCATCCTGACCCTGAGACATGAAACCGTCTCGTTCGTAGTTGTGGACCTCGTTGACTGGCCGGTTGATGGGCAGCTGTTCGTAGTTGGCGCCCAGGCGGTAACGCTCGGCGTCCTTGTATCCGAACAGGCGGCCTTGCAGCAGCTTGTCGGGCGAGGGCTCGATGCCGGGGACGAAGTTGGCGGGGGAGAAGGCCGCTTCCTCAACATCATCAAAGTAGTTGGTCGGGTTGGCGTCCAGCACGAACTCGCCTATCTCAATGCGCGGATAGTCCTTCTTGGAGACCACCTTGGTCACGTCGAAGATGTCGTCCTTGTAGTCCAGGCCCTCCTGGTAGGGCAGAATCTGCACGCAGACCTTCCACTTTGGGTAGTCGCCCCGGTCGATGGCATCGTAGAGATCGTGCAGGAGGAAGTCCGTGTCCTCGGAGGCGACCTTGGCGGCGGTCTCGTCGGTCATGTTCTTTACGCCCTGCTCGCTCAGGAAGTGGTACTTGACCCAGAACTGCTCGCCCTTGGCATTGACCCACTTGAAGGTGTGGCTTCCGTAGCCGTTCATGTTCCTGTAGCTGGCCGGGTTGCCCCTGTCGCCCATCAGATAGGTCACCTGGTGAACAGATTCGGGGGAGTGGGACCAGAAGTCCCACTGCATCTCCTGGCTGCGCAGATGCGTGGCCGGGTCGCGCTTCTGCGAGTGGATGAAGTCGGGGAACTTCAGGGGGTCGTTGACGAAGAATACGGGGGTGTTGTTGCCCACCACGTCGTAGTTGCCCTCCTGCGTGTAGAAGCGCAGGGCGAAGCCGCGCACGTCGCGCAAGGTGTCGGGATAGCCGGATTCGCCGGCCACCTGGGAGAAGCGCAACAGGATGGGCGTGGTCTTGCCTGCTCCGTTGAATACGTCGGCCTTGGTGTAGGCGCTCATGTCCTTGGTCAAGGTGAAGGTTCCCTTGGCTCCGGCCCCCTTGGCGTGGACTACGCGCTCTGGTATGCGCTCGCGGTTGAAGTGGGCCAGCTTTTCGAGGAGCTGGTAGTCCTGCATGAGGATGGGTCCGTGAGTGCCCGCCGTCTGGCTATGGTTGTTGTCTGCCCAAGGCTGCCCTTCGTTGGTAGTGAGTTTGTCGTTCATGTCTGCTCGATTCCTGTGACATCTATGATTTTTTGTGATCGGCGGTCCCATGCGGGCCAGGTCTGCGACCTTGCTCCTGGTTAACCGCTCGATCGCTGATAGCAAGACCCTTGATAAAATCCTGCTATCATCCACCGTATCTGACAGGCAAGGGAGTTGGTGGATATGCGCGCTGAGCGAGAGTCGGATATCTCACTAATCAAGCGAGGCGTTTATGACGTCTCGGACAGCACTGCAAAAAAGCCGCCGACATTGCCTTATTCATTCGGCAAATGGCGGCGGCTCTCATCAGAGCATTGATGCTCAGAGCATCTGTATCAGTTCGCCCACATCCTGGATGACCAGCTGGAGGTTGAGCCCAGTCAGGACAGCCACGACGATCCAGGCCAGGAAGGCCATCCATCGGGGGTTGGCGTACTTGCCCATGATCTTCTTGGAGGAGGTGAACCAGACCAGGGGGATCATGGATATGGGCAGGGCCACGCACAGGAAGACCTGGGAGTAGACCAGCAGGCTATCCAGGGCGGACTCCTTGCCGCCGAAGGCGATGGTGCAGATCAGCACGGGAATGATGGAGATCACTCGGGTGACCAGCCTGCGCAGCCAGAGAGGGATCCTCATGCGGATGAAGCCCTCCATGACGATCTGCCCGGTCAGGGTGCCGGTAATGGTCGAATTCTGACCGGAGGCCAGCAGGGCTACGGCGAAGAGGGTTGAGAGCAGTCCTGAGGCGACCGGCCCGGCGATGGTCTTGTCGCCAAGGGCGTTGTAGAGGGCGGTGAAGGTGTCCAGCCCTTCGCCGTGTCCGAAGAACATGGCCGCGCCCAGCACCAGCAGCAGGCAGTTGACCACGAAGGCGGCGGATAGCTGGATGTTGGAATCCCAGGTGGCGAAGCGGACAGCGTTGGCAACCTGACGGTCGTCGCTTCGGTCGAAGTCGCGGGTCTGAACGATGGATGAATGCAGGTAGAGGTTGTGGGGCATGACCGTGGCGCCCACAATGCCCAGAGCCATGGTCAGCTGTCCGTTGCCCAGGATGGCCTTGTCGGGGATGAAGCCGCGGAAGACCGCGGGCATGTCAGGCTTGGCCAGGAAGACCTCGTAGAGGAATACCGCCATGATGACCAGGATCAGGGTGGCCACGATGGCCTCGATGCGGCGGAAGCCGATCTTGGTCAACAGCAGGAGGATGAGCACATCCAGGACGGTCAGCGTCACGCCCAGGACCAGCGGAATGCCGAAGAGCAGCTTCAGGGCAATGGCTCCGCCGATCACCTCGGCGATGTCAGTGGCCATCACGGCCAGCTCCGTGCAGATCCAGAGGACGAAGCTCAGCCGACGGCTGGTATGCTGGCGTGTGGCCTGGGCCAGGTCCAGACCAGTCACGATCCCCAGCTTGGCAGACATGTATTGCAGCATCATGGCGATCAGGCTGGAGATGAGGATGACGCTCATGAGCAGGTAGCCGTACTGAGCACCGCCGCCGATGGAAGTGATCCAGTTGCCAGGATCCATGTAGCCGACTGCCACCAGGGCGCCTGGGCCTGAGAAGGCAGCCAGGTTCTTCCAGAAGGAGGAGGTCGAGTTGGGCACGGAGACTGTGGCGTTTATCTCCTCCAGGGAGCGCCCATTGGCCGTCTCGATGATCGGATGGGATTGGCGCTGCCGACTGGACGGCGGAGTCCTGACTTCGGATCCGGCTGGACTGGCGGACCCTGAGGAGGGTCTGGTCTGACTGTTCGGCATGACACCTTCCTTGATTTCGGTTGCTCAAAGGTCTGGAAGAAAACTTCGACCCTTCGAAGTCTAATGGTGTCACATGAAAATTGCGAGACCTTGACGAGGACATGTCTGTGACATTGTCTACATGCCAGATTCTGCTGATGCTTGACTAAAAATTGGGGGAGGGGCTAAGGAATTGTGCTATAGACTGTGCACATGGACGTCATTCAGCTTTCCACCAATGTCCAAGACTATCTAAAAGTCATTTGGGATCTGGAGGAGTGGGACGATGGCCCAGTCCACCCCACGGATATCGCTGAACGGACCGGCATGAAGCAATCGACCATCTCGGGCGCGCTCTCACGTATGGTCAATGCCGGCTTGGTGGAACACAAGCCTTATGGACGGGTTGGTCTCACTTCGGCAGGTAGGCGCTCGGCCGTTACCATGGTCCGTCGCCACCGCCTTCTGGAGACGTTTCTGGTGGAAGTCCTGGGCTATACCTGGGATGAAGTGCACGAGGAGGCTGATGCCCTTGAGCATGCCGTCTCTGAAAAGTTGGTTGACAGGATTGATCGCTATCTGGGCCATCCAGCCCAGGATCCGCATGGGGATGCCATACCGACTGAATCCGGCAGCATGCCCGTTGTCCCTCTGACGAAGCCTTTGTCCCAGGCGGAAAATGGGCAAACCGTACGCGTATGGCGAGTAAGCGATCAGGATCCAGCATTGCTCAGGTACCTGAGCAGGCACAGGGTGCGCCCAGGGACCTTGCTGAAATTGGTTTCGCCTGGGGACGCATCAAAAGGGGCTCAAGTCTGCGTTCGGAAGATATCTGCTGGGCAAAGTAGTCCCAATAGGGATGAGGATGAATCGAATGGGATTACTGAACCTTTGGAATTGGATGATGCACAGGCTTCAAGAATCCAGGTAGTAATTCAATAGATTTTTATACACTGCAGATGTCGCGGCAGCAGCGATGGTTGTGCTGTCCATCAGGGAACACGTCCATCATCTCCGGCTATGAGTTCATGGATCATTCCACCATGCAATGTTTTTCTGTTGGGAGTCACGGTGTTGGGGGTCATGGCATCCCCTGCATCTGCGGTAAGATCCAGCTAAATTCCCGAAAACGTCCAGACTCTGCCTGGCAGCAAATGAATGGACGTCTCGCTTATCGTCTTCAAGCAAGGTTCCGGACC
Organism: Bifidobacterium sp. wkB338; assembly: GCF_003688325.1. NCBI lineage: Bacteria > Bacillati > Actinomycetota > Actinomycetes > Bifidobacteriales > Bifidobacteriaceae > Bifidobacterium > Bifidobacterium sp. wkB338. Next base: position 10,334 of record NZ_NPOR01000034.1, on the reverse strand, counting down.
AATACATACGCCTTTTCTTAGGCTGAAGTGTCCGCTCGGCAGGCCTTGGAACTTTCAGTGACGCTGGAAAGTCTGGTATCTGGTATGTTTCGAAACCAATTCCGCGATCATTGGACGAACTTGGCTTTACCTCCTAAGCTGGTACCAGTGTGGTTGGTGGGTTCATTGTTGCATGACGATTGAAGGGGAGCCGTAACAGTGCTTTGGTCTGTGATTAAAAATATTCTGGTTATTGCTGCTACTGCTGCCATGGCTGGCCCTATGGGATTTCAGCCCAGCGCACCTGGATCCATGGCTGCTGAATGGAATACACAGTCAACAACGCAGGAAAAGGTGGCGGAGGAAGGGCATGCGAGCCCCTCGACAATAGGCGATCAGGACCAGTCGCAGAGCGCGTCTATGCCGGACAACCCCAATCAACCCCTGCCAGAGAAAATCAGCAACGCCATACCCAAGGATGCGACCGTAGTTGCGAATGATCTGGCTTTGACGCCAGACCAGCAGCTTAAGCAATTGGACTCAGGCAAGAAAGTCACCGATCCGAAAATCGTCGGGACATCAACCCGTCAGGCAGATCCTTTGGCCAAGACCAATGGAGAATCATTCATCCCTGTTCATGTGGATAAGGTCAGAAAAGCCATAAAAGATTCCAAGACGGATCCCGATCAACAGACCAAGGGTAACGAAGGTGGAGAGGCGAAACCGGCGACAGTAGATCTTTCGCGGGGCAGGGACGGGGTTCCTGATTCCTCCGTACGGTCGCGTACATCCTTTGCCTCTTTGCAAAATAATGAATACGGTGCTCACTGGGGCTTTTATCAAGGTTCACAGGCATTTTTTGAGGCTGATGGGACTCTCTTCGCGGACCAGGCCAAGGGGGTCATCGATGTTTCTGTGTGGCAGAACACTATAAATTGGGAGGCTGTAAAGAACTCCGGAGTCGACGGCGCCATCATCCGCCTAGGCTACGGTTGGGGCAATGGCCTGGATAAACAGGCCAAGAGAAACATCAGTGAATGCAAGCGTTTGGGAATACCTTTCGGGGTCTATATCTACTCGTACGCCTATGATGCCAATACGGCCGCCGCCGAGGGCGACAATGCGGTCGATTTGTTGAGGCAGGCCGGGGTCAGCCCTTATGATCTCAGCTACCCCGTTCATTATGACTTGGAAAATTGGACTTGGGCAGGTCACAGTCATCCCACCGATCCTGGAACCTATGACCAAATAGTCAATACCTGGTGGGGCAAGCTGTCATCCGCCGGATACAACAGGCTGTCCTTGTACTCATACACCAACTATCTTTATTCCGCCTTGAATTCTGATAACATCCATTCCAAGACGCATTGGGTGGCCAGCTATGGTCCGCGTACGGGTTTTCATTTCAGAAGTGCCGATAAGGGTTGGCAATACAGTAGCAGCGGTTCAGTCAGCGGCATCAACGGACACGTGGATTTGAACGCCTTCAGCAACATACGCAGTCAGCCTGATTTCAATGGAACCGACCCCAATTCATTTGCCGCCAAAGTCACGGACGTGCCTGAAGGGCGTTACTATATCGCCAGTCTTTTTGACAATCGTTATGTCGACGTAACAGGAGCCAGTCCTGACAATGGTGTGCCCCTGGATATCTGGCCCTACAACGGGCAGGACAACCAGCAGTTCTATATCAAGCCGGCAGGTGGCGGTAACTACACTATTGCGACTGGCTACAGCAAAGTGGTGGATGCATCAGGACCCTCGGCTGATAACGGGACGCCATTGATTCAGTTTTCGGCAAATGGCGGTCGCAACCAGCAGTGGACCCTGTATAGGTGCATCGATGGTTCGTACTACATCGCTTCTGTATATGCCGGAAGCCGGAACAAGGTTTGGGACATCACTGCCTCGAATGGTGCCCCGGGATCCAGGCTGGAACTGTGGGCGGCGAATCAAGGCGAAAATCAAAGATTCAAGCTGGTCAGCGTTAATGGAAGCGGCAACGGAAACTCTTCAGCATCAGGTCAATTGGTGAGCGCTGATGGTGGAAAGTACTGGTATGAGAACGGAGAGAAAGCCCGTTCCAAGGAAATATATGATTCTTCTGCCGGACTCTGGTACTGGGCAGGTGACGACGGTCAGCTGGCCAAGGGCTGGAAGACGCTGCCTGATGGGCGAAGGGTGTATTACGATCCCCGCACTTTGGGAATGGCCCATGGCGAAAGGCTCATTGATGGGGCCTGGTATTACTTTGCCTATGACGGCAATATGGTCAGAAGCCGGGATCTCTACCTCACTTCAAACGGCGGAAAATATGTAAGATACGCCGCCGATGGAAAAATGGTCAAGGGCGAAAGCAGCAAGGCCGGCAAATGGTATTTCTTCGACCCCGTTACCGGCGCTATGGCTAAGGGGTGGAAGCATGTGTCGTCCAACGGCGGCAAGTGGGTCTACTACGATCCGTCCAATGGCCAGATGCTCCATGGAGAGGCCTATATCAATGAAAATTGGTACTACTTCAACGATTGGAGCGGCGCCACCACTTATGGATGGAAGCACTTGGCATCCAACGGCGGCAAGTGGGTATATTACGATCCGGTTATGGGATGGATGCTAAAGGGCTGGCAGCGGGTCGAAGGCTCCATGCGCCACTTCGATGAGACGACTGGGGCGGTGCTCAATTGATTGATAGTTTGTCTTTCTAGCAAGCCTTCGCTGGTATCCTGCAAACTTGGTTGAGCATGGGTTTAAAGTTAGAAACCATGAACACTGCTGGGCAATTGAAATCGGACCTGCCTGAAAGCGAGGCAGACGAATCTGCCTCCGGCCACGGCGGGAATGCCGATGATCAGGGTAACGATAGGGGCGCTCCGCAACTCGCCTTGGTGATTCCCTGCTACAACGAGCAGGACGTTCTGCCCATCACCTTGCCCGTTCTGAACACCAAGCTCTCAGACTTGGGAAAGCGTGGGTTCATTACGGAGAACAGCTACATTCTTCTTGTGGATGATGGCTCTCTCGATTCCACATGGTCAATTATCGAGTCGAGTCATTCCCAGTACCCTACGAGGGTGCATGGCCTTAAGTTTTCTCATAATAGGGGACACCAGAACGCCCTGTATGCAGGGCTTATGGAGGCTCTGAGTCGTGGATGCGACGCGGCCATTTCAATGGATGCGGATTTGCAGGATGATCCCGACGCTATTGATGCAATGGTGAAGGAGTATGCCAAAGGAAACGACATCGTCTACGGTGTCAGGGACAACAGGGATACTGACACCGTTTTTAAGCGATCGACAGCGGATCTGTTTTATAAGATGATGTCATGGCTGGGAACTGACACAATACCGAACCACGCTGATTACCGGCTTATGAGCCGTACGGCCTTGGCGGCTCTTTCACACTACACTGAAGTCAATTTGTTTTTGCGAGGCATCGTTCCTTCTCTTGGTTTCCCCCATAGCAAGGTGTACTACAAGCGTGGTTCAAGAGCAGCAGGCGAGTCCAAGTATCCTTTGAAAAAGATGATGTCATTCGCAGTGGAAGGCATTACTTCTTTTTCGATCACCCCGCTCAGAGCCATCACCGGTATCGGTCTCATTTCGGTCGCGGTAGGCATAGTGATCCTTATTTATGTGCTGGTCTCCTTCTTCTGTGGTCGTGCAGTGGCCGGCTGGGGGTCCGTGATGTGTTCAATCTGGATCCTTGGAGGGCTGATCCTGTCAGGCATTGGAGTGGTGGGCGAGTATGTTGGCCGAATCTATTTGGAAGTGAAGCATCGACCCCGCTATATCGTCGAAGAACGCATCTGATATGTACGTCAAACCGCATTTCGACCGGGAAAGTCTCGACAAGATAATTCAAAAGAGGTATTGAACGTGAAATCTGCCCTCTCTCGGCATGCACCGATGCCTATCGAATCGCTGAAGCGTCACGCCGGCATTGCTCTATTGGCCTTCATCCTTAACGTTGTTGCCTTTGCTCCCCTGATTGCCCGTCGACATTACTCGGTGGATTCCTATCACCTGATCGATGATCAGAATGCTCCCTGGTATTTGCAGAATGGCCGATACTCATGGTGGCGTTTGACGCTGACGGCGGACAGCCTCGGTCTGAACCTGGTTTTGCGGCAGCGACTGTTCATGGCAATCTGCATTGTCGGATTCTCCATCTCTTTGGTTATTCTCACGGCCTCTTTTGCCAGGCTGGGTGGAATATCATCCTTTGCTGGGCAGTGCTGTCTGTGTCTGACCTTATCGGTGGTATGGATCAACGTATTCGTACTTGAATTCCTCTTGTTCCCCGAAAGCGCTGTATCTGCAGCCGTCGGTTCCGTATTCGTTAGCTTGGCCGTCAGCCTCATCCTTGGCAGACGGAATGCTTGGCTGTCGGCTGCATCGCTGATTTGTCTTTTGATTGCCCTGGGGTGCTACCAAAGCTTGGTAGGCGTGTTTTTAGCGCTCGCCTTGCTGGGAGGCTGTCTGACTTCTTTGAGGGAAGGACACGAGCCTTTTACACGGGTGGTGCTTCGTTGGGCCAAGGTGCTGGGCATGGCTGCCTTCGGCTCTGCTTTTAATGTCATCTGCGTAAGATATTTGATACATATTAAGTACATAGCCGATCCCGGCCGTGGAGCCAGGCTTTCTTTGCCGACTATTGTCTCCAACGTCAAACAGGTATTGAAATACCAGCTGTCTCTGCTCAATAATGCCGATGGACTCATGCCCAAATTCAGCGTCACCCTGATAATGCTCTTTCTGATTGCCCTGCTGGTGCTGTCTTTCCGTACCAGGCACAATCTGCCTTATGGGCAATTGGCTTGCGCCGCCCTGGTTACCTATCTGGCAGTCTTTGCTCCTCACTACATCGAGAAAAATATTCTCTTGACCCCGCGCAGCAATATGGCTTTTTGGGCTTGGGTTGCGGCAATGACCACGGTTTTTGCGGTTTCCCTGCTCGCATCCCGGCATCAGCCGTTCACGGTCAGGACCCCGATCGAGCCTATGCCGGAACCGGATCGAAAGGTCGAAGTCACGAGGGAGGGGACCGAGGCCTTCCCGGGCTCTGGCAACGGTGCTCAGCATGCTGCAAGGCTTATCGCCGTCTCTGGCGTCTTCCTCCTCTTTTCAAGCGTATGCATGGCGGATATAGCTTATGATGCCTATGTCAGTAATACCCAGGATCAGGCCTATGCCCTGAGCGTCGCGCAGAAGATCAAAGAGCATGAGGCTTCCACCGGGCAACGTGTAACAGCTATCGCCATAGTTCCTGATGCAAGAGTGCATGTCAAATACGACAGTGTGCGTTATCAGCGGTACGAACTGAACCGGCGCATCATGAATACCCCTTATTCAAATTATCAGATGATCAATTATCTGAGTCATTCGAACCTTAGCAAAATTGAGATGCCTCGGTCGGACTATCGCCGCTACTTTGCCGGTCGGGACTGGAACCAGCTCGATCTGGATCAACAGCTGGTATTCTCTGGCGACAAGGCTTATCTGGCCTTGTACTAGCGGCTTGCTGTCTGCTCAGATACGCGAACTGGTTTCGAGCCAGGATGATGCGTTTGCGCTCCTCGGCTGCCATGATGTCCAGGATGATGCCGGCCACGATGAGCAGCAGGCCGGCGATGACGAGCATTACGGATCCGATAAGCGTGGGGAAGCGTAGAACCACGCCGGTTTTCCAATAGTCGATCATGACGCTCAGAGTCAGCACCAGCCCAACCATGGATATCAACAGTCCGGAAAGGCCGAAGAATGGCAACGGCCTGTACTCGCGTATCATGCGAAAGATGGTTGACATGACTTTAATCCCGTCACCGAAGGTATCCAGTTTGCTGACCGATCCATTTGGACGGTCGCGGTACTGGATGGGGATTTCGCAGATGCGCAGGTTGTTATCCAGGCTATGAATGGTCATTTCGGTTTCTACCTCGAAGCCCGAGGAGGTTACGGGGCAGGTTTTGGCAAAGGCGAAGGATACGGCTCTGAAACCGGTCATGACATCCGTCAGATGGGCTCCGAAGAGCAAGTTGATCGAAGACCTGACCAGTCGGTTGCCAAGGCCATGCAAGGGCCGTTTGTTCTCTTGGAAATAGGTGGAGCTGAGACGATCACCGGAGGCCATGTCATATCCCTGGAGGATCTTGGAGACGAGCTCGGGCGCCGCTTCGGCCGGGTAGGTGTCGTCCCCGTCAACCAGCACATAGACATCCGCATCAACTTCCTCGAACATGGCTCTGATGACATTGCCCTTGCCCTGTCGAGGCTCCTGGCAGACGATGGCGTTTCGTTGCCTTGCTATGGAAGCCGTTGCATCCGTGGAATTGTTGTCGAAGACATACAGGTCGGCCGTGGGCAAAGCCCGACGGAAATCGTCGATTACCTTGCCTATAGTCATCTCCTCGTTGTAACAGGGAATAAGTACGGCCACACGTGCTTCCTCGTTCTTCCTTATCTCTTCCACAAGGCACAAGCTTACCAATCAGCGCAACAATGAATCAGGGTTGTATTCTGCGGCTACCTGGTGGTGTTGCAAGGTAGGCGGGAGGTTAAGCTTGCATTATTGACGTATCCATCAGTTGCAAAGGGAATCATGGTCGGACTTCGCAGGACTGGTTCGAATCGAATCAGACCGATCGCACATGGCAAGAACCGTGACGTGTTGCTGCAAGGCAGAGCAATGGAAGGGTGCGTCTTTCCTTTGCTGTTGGGGGTGCTTTTCTCCCTGTCTTCGGATGCAGGAACCTATGGTGCCATTCAATGGGGTCAGGCGCATCTGTATCTGAATATTGTGCTCTATGGACTACTCTTCTGGGTCTTGTTCGCTACGATGTTCCGATTCTGCTTTCCCGATAGGATCGGCTCTTTTTCGGATGACCGAGCCGGAAAGCAAAAAAGCAGCCTGATACGACGGCTGTACTTCAATCATATTGAATCGCCCAGAGGCGTGCTCTGCGATGGCATACGGATTCTTATCTGCTGGCTTCCGTACCTGATACTTCTATACCCGGGGTCGCTTTTTTGGGACACCGGTGATCAACTGGCCCAATACTATGGGATTGCGGCTTTCAGTCAGGCCCCAGGCGTCATATCCGACCGCCATCCCTTTTTTGATACTTTTCTTTACGGTTGGTTTTCCGATCTTGGCCGGTACCTGACGGGCAGTCCGAATTTCGGTTTTTCCTTGTATGTCATAATTCAGTTCCTCCTTTTTGCGCTCTGCATCGCCTGGCTGCTGGCCTATATGTCTACAAGGGCGATGGGGAAAAGAATCATTGCTATTTGCACGGCCTTCTTCTGCCTTTTCCCTCTGGTTCCCATGATGGCCATGATGGTTTGCAAGGATACGACTCATGCCCTGTTTTTCCTGCCCTGGGCCATCATGTTTGTAAAGCTGGTTGATGGCCGGCTGGAACCCTTGAAGAACCCCCGTTTTCTCAGTGCTTTTATTGTTCTGACCCTCCTAAGCTCGCTGACGAAGAAGATGGGCCTTTACATCATTGTGGTGAGCCTGCTCCTGCTGGTTCTCGGCCATTTCCGAAGGAAAATGAAGGTTCTGGCCGCTGGCCTGGCGGCCTCGACATGGCTGGTTGTCAACATGCTGATACCTGCCTGTCTTTTTCCTGTGCTGCACGTGGTACCGGGGGAGAAGGTCGCAGCAATTGTCATGCCTGTACAGGTGCTGTCAAGGACGGCTCATGATCATCCAACAGCAATCGCTGATTCCCAGAAAAAAGCAGTAGATGAGATGATGCCTTTTGGCTGGGAGGGAATGGCTGCAAAGTACATACCTTATATATCTGATCCGGTCACCGGCTATGGGGCGAACGGTCCTCAAGGGTCCCTGCCCGGTTTCGCGCGTTTGTGGGTGAACTTAGGACTTCATCATCCCTTGTCGTATTTGAATGGCTTCTTCTGCTTGGAGGGTGGCTGGACGAGTTTTGTCGGCCCGCAATCCACCAAGGCGCAGAAACCCCCGTATAAGCAAGATCCCATGGTGATGCATGTGTACACATGGACCATGACGAATCCTGATACATACTGGCGGCTGCAAAAGGATCCGCACCCCAATTGGCGTCAACGGCTGGCCGATGAAACATTCCAGACGCTGACAACCATACCGGTGCTGAATGTCTGCTTCTATGTGGCCATCTGGTCATCGGTGGTACCCTTCTTCATTCTGTATGCCGCTTGGCGAAGGCGTGGCAGGCAGCGCTCGAGGGTATTGGCCATGCGGCTGGTGCCCTATTTCGTTTCAGTGCTGAGCCTGTTCGCATACCCCATATCGTTTTCCGTCCCGGGACGGATGGATCCCACAAGGTATGTGTTTCATGCAGTGCTTACGGCTCCCCTGGCCCTGGGGGCTCTGTATTCAGCCAATAAAAAGATGTCTGAAGAGGGGGGTTTTGCCGCCGACCCAGCTTATAAAGGCAGCAATCAAAACAATAGCGGCCACCAGGGCAAGATTGATGAGCATGGGCGCCTTGTAGAATAGATGGAAATGCAGGACCAGATCACGAACCACCAATATCAGCATCAGATGCAGGTAATAGATGCCAAGCGTATTGGATCCAATAGCCGTGACGATTGTACTCAGGCCTGACGGGACTTTCCTGACCTGTATGAATAATTGGAATAGAGCGATGGCCAAGATCAAGGTTAAGATGTTCTGGTAACCAGACTCTATATCGAAAGATATGCCCTTTGTTCGGGCTTGGAACCGTTGCAGGGTGAAAAGCAAACCCCAGGCCAATAGGGCCACGAGAGCAAGGCAGATGTTTTTCGCCCTCGCGCTTGAGAAGTGACGAGACAGCCAGGCTGCTATATCGTGCCCGTAGCCTCCGGCAACGAAATAGACCAGGGCGTAACCATAGTCTCCCAGCATGTTGTATTGGCTGATCGAAGCGAGCACTTGCGGAACCTGATGCCCGCTGTAGCTCGACAGTATGTCTTTGGCATTGTCTCCTAGCGTTACAGCAAATATCAGAGCACCAAGCACAATTGTGACGTAGGCCAGATATCGTTTCCTATTCGGGTCGTCGTAGACAGTCTTCAGTATGGGGAAAACAATGTAAATGGCCAGCAGCGCATTGATGAACCAGAAGTAGCCCAGAGGAACCACGTCGTAAGAGCCGCCCAGAAGATACTGGGGAACGGATTTCCAATCTATGCGTTTGCGCATTAGGGCACTGAGTATCGGCAAGCTAATGATCTTCCATGCCAGCAGGATGAATACCATCCTAAGGATTTTATGAAGATGCTTGTCCGCCGAAAATCGCGAGTTCATCAGAAGATACCCATTGACAGCGAAGAACAGGGGCACTCCGACGACTGAGAAAGTTGACGCGAGGTTGTTCAGTACGGTATCGCTGACAAAACCGGTGTAAAAAATGTAATGTACAAAAATAACAAGAAATATCGCCAGTGATTTTGCCAGATCCAGGCCAGCGATCCGATCCTTGTGGACTCTTTGTCTGGCTGCATGTTCAGGAGGAGCAGCTCTTCGCTGGTCGTTCATCTGCAGCCTCTTCCCCGTGAAAACCTCCAGATTCAATTATGCGCATCCGCCGGCGGGAACTGGCTCCGACATCTATTCCAACTCGGTTCTGGAATGTCAGCAGAATCCACAATCAACCACCTCAACCTGTGTTCTGACTTTACTCCCCTTGGAACTGTGGCCCACATGGTCATTGGGTAATGTTCACCTATTCCCGTCATGATCACTCTATGCATAAAACAATGGGTGCATTTTCCAGGGCGTTCCTTCAGGGCTCTGCTATCGAGCTGTTGGAGAACTGATGAGAGTTGTTCCCTACGGGTAAGGAATAAGGGTCCAGCCTGGTAAAACTAGACTTTGTGGCATGCTGACTGCAAGGAATGCAAGTTCTTAGTGGTCAGGAAGTGTTTATCTTTATAGTTGCCGAAGGTGAGGTGGAGTTAATGTCTACGGGCCTGTCTTTGAGGGAGAAGCGCAACAGACTGAGGCGTCTTGGTACCCGATGCGGTCGGGCCCTGGTGCCTGGCCGTCCACGAATCATTGCCTCTATGACCTCGTACCCTGCCCGCATCGAGACTGTCCACCTGGCTATAAAGTCACTGCTTGCCCAGAAGACCTTGCCAGATGTGATCATTCTTTGGCTCTGCCGATCTGATTTTCCAGGTGGAGAACGTGACCTGCCTTCCAGCTTGAAAGATCTGCTTTGGATGGATGTCCAGGTGCGTTGGGTCGATGATGATTTGAAGCCGCACAAGAAATATTATTGGGCTCTGCGCAAATTTTCGAACGATTTGGTTGTCACAGTTGATGATGATTTAATCTACCGGAATACCATGATTGGGGATCTACTG
>NZ_NPOR01000022.1:0-91114 GCF_003688325.1 Bifidobacterium sp. wkB338 | reverse complement strand
GCCTACTGGCATGGCCGGCGCGGCGGCCATGCCAGGTTCGCTGTCGGCCGTGTCGGCTGCGGCAAGGCCCCCGGCGATCAGGCTGGCAGGCAGGATGACGGCCAGCAGCAGGCTGACGGCCATAGCCGGACGGCTGTGCGTGTACGGATGCTGACGCATGATAGGCATGAACCCCTTCCATAGGAAACGCAACTGCGCTTCCTGAACTCCCCAGACCGGCTCCCCGCCGGTGGCCGGGTGCAATCCCGGCCCTGATCTGCAACAACTCTATCACGACACCAGCCATGCCCACGCACGGCTCAGCCGCAGCCTATGGGAGACGAGCCCAGGAAGGTCGGCCTTGCGCAGCAGGAGGGGTGCCGGTTCTGTTGTGCTTGCTGGACCTCATAGACAGGCGGGTGGACGGAAAGAATGGGTGGCTCCGTTGTGTTGGGGGATTGGCGGGGCCACCCTGGTTGGCCGGGCCGTCTTGGGATGCGGCCCGGCTGCTTACTCGGGTGAAGATTCTAGACGTGCAGGGCGCGGGTTTCGCGCCGGTGGCGTCCGGCCGCGATGGCGCCGGCTGCGGCCAGCAGCCCGGCGGCGAGCAGGATGATCATGCTGCCATTGCCGCCCGTCAGGGGCAGGACGCCTTCATAGGTGTAATCAAGTTGGGCTGGTGTCTGGGCGGCGCCGCCCAGGGTCCAGTCCACGACCACATCAGCCTGTCCCGGACTGTGGGCGGGCGTGGCAAAAGAGACGGATCCGTCAGAATTCTGCACCAGGCGGTCCACGGCCGTCTTGTCGAAACTGACACCAGTAATCAGCAACGAGTTGAGGGTCACCTGGGTCGGGGTGCTGATTGGAGTCGTGTCGCTTCCGGTGCCGAGCTGGCCGGATGCGTTGTCGCCCCAGGCGTAGGCATTGCCATCCTGGCCGACAGCCATGGAGTGGTTCCATCCTGCGGTGATGCGTGCTGTTGCGAGCCCGGTGCCGGCGTTGCCCTGGCCTGCAGGCGGCGACACGAGCGTGGGCGCGGGCTGATAGAAGTCGCTGCTGTTGGTGCCGAGCTGGCTGTTGATGTTCCATCCCCAGGCCCAGGCTGTGCCGCTTTGGTCGACGGCCAGGGAATGGTACGCGCCGGCGCTGATCTGCGTGACTCTGGCTTTTGTTGGTTTTCCTATCTGCGTGGGCGAGGGCCGGTTGGTTGTCGTGCCGTCGCCCAGCTGCCCGCGATAGTTGTACCCCCACGTCCAGAGGATACCGTCCTGGCTGATGGCCATGGCGTGGTTGGCTCCAGCGCTGATCTGCGTGGCTTTGAAGGTTTTGCTTGTGTCCTTGGGGTCGGGCACGCGTGCCGGGTCGGCGGCGTATATGGTGCTGTGCTCTCCCGTGGCTGTGCCGTTGCCGAGCTGCCCATAGTTGTCGTACCCCCACGTGTATACGTTGCCGTCCGCGTCCATGGCCATGACGAAGCTCCAACCGAGGCTTACCTGGTCCGCGTGCAGCCCCTGACCGGAGCCGTTGGGATCCTTGGCCAGGGCCGGCGCCAATTTGGATGTGCTGTAATCGGTGAAGTTGTTGTTTTCGCTGCCCCAGGTGTAGACGCGCCCATCCGGGCTGATGGCTGCCGAGTCGTAGGCGCCGGCGCTCACCTGGAAGGCTTTGAAGGGCTGGCCGTCCGCGCCCTTGACAGGCAGCGGCTTGGAACGCTCGGTGGTGGTGTTGTCGCCCAGCTGGCCGTGGTCGTTGGCCCCCCAGCTGTAGACGATGCCGTCGCTGCCGATGGCCAGCACGTGGTAGCCACCCGCCACAGCCTGTTTGTAGGTGAAACTGGAATCCACGCCATCGGGCAGGGGAACCCTGACCGGTGTTTTCTGCGGAGTGCTGCTGGCGCTGCCCTGGCCCAGCTGCCCGTGTTGGTTGTATCCCCAGGCGTAGGCGTTCCCGTCGCTGGCCACTCCAACGGAGAAGCCGCTCAGAGAGCCGGCGCTTATCTGGCTGAAGCGGATGCCGCGGCTGAGTTTGGGCGGGGTGATGGTTGCCTGCTGGCCGCCCATCGCGTTGCCCTTGCTCGGGCTGATCGACCAGCCGCCGGTGTCCGCAGGGCTCCAATGCGCGACCAGGGTGATGTTGCCGGTGACCGGCTGGCTGAAATCATAAGCCACTTTGGAACCGCCATTGGCGTCCTTGAGGAACCAGCCGTCGAACAGGAAGCCGTCCCTGGCCGGGTCTGTGATTGGGCGTGTGGCCTGCTGGCCTCCTGTGATTCGCTGCTGGTCCGGGACCGGATTGCCGTCGGCGCTGTCGAAGGCGACCGTGTAGGTGATGATGTACGTGTAGTCTAGGTGCGCGTCGGGCCTCCAGCCGTTCCTGCTCCAGAAGACGGTCACGTCCGTCTTGCCTCCTGCATGCGGGGGTGTGACGACGCTCCAGGTGCCGTCCTTGTTGTCGGCTAGGCTCGTACCCCGCCTATCGCCGAAGCTGACGCCGGTCGGCTTTGGTTTCTCAGGGAAGTCGACTATCCTAGGTTGGCCGTCGAAGTAGCCGCTAGCGTCGCGTCCCAGCTGCTGGTTGCCGTTCCATCCCCAGCTATAGATGTTGCCGTCCGAGCCCAGGGCCAGGGAGAAGTCCCCACCCAAAGTGCCGGGCGCGCTGGCTTGGGTGATTGTGATGCCTGCCGGCATGGCCACTTTGCGTGGCGTGCCGTCTTTCGTTGCGCTGGGGTTGCGTCCCAGCTGGCCACTGGTGTTGTCGCCCCAGCTGTAGAGGTTGCCGTCCGATCCCAGGGCCAGGGAATGCTCGCCGCCTGCGATGACCTGGGTGAATCGGCTGACACCTGTTGGCAGGTTCACTTTGCGTGGCGTGCCGTCCTCCGCCTCATTGATGCTGCGTCCCAGCTGGCCTTTCTCGTTGGTTCCCCAGCTGTAGAGGTTGCCGTCAGTTCCCAGGGCCAGGGAATGCTTGTATCCTGCGCTGATCTGGGTAAATTTTGGGACCCCTGTTGGCAGGTTCACCTTGCTCGGAGCGGCATGAGCATCAGAATCGCTAGCGCCGATGCCGAGCTGTGCGTGGTCGTTGTATCCCCAGCTGTAGAGGTTGCCGTCCGAGTCCAGGGCCAGGGAATGACTGTCTCCTGCACTGATCTGGGTGAATTTTGGGATCCCTGTTGGCAGGATCACCTTAATCGGCTGTTGATTAGGGCTCACACTGGGATTGCCGAGGCCGAGCTGCCCGTAGCTGTTGTCTCCCCAGCCGTATAAGTTGCCGTCCGATCCTATGGCCAAGGAATAGTTAAATCCGGCACTAATCTTGGTGAATTTCGTGCCGTCTGCCGGCATGATCACTTTGCCCAGCCCGCTATTGGTAGTGGTACCATTGCCAAGCTGGCCTTGGTTGTTGAATCCCCAGCTGTAGAGGTTGCCGTCCGATCCCAGGGCCAGAGTAAAGTTCATTCCTGCGCTGGTCTGGGTCAAGTGGACGCCTGTTGGCGGGGTGACGATCACTGGCCTTTTATCGGAGGCATCTCCCCACTTGTAAATGTTGCCGTCGGAGCCTATGGCCTGGGAAGCGTAGGTTCCTGTGCCGACGTGGCTAAAGCGTATGTCGGGTGTGGTGGGCGGGGTGAGGGTAATCCTGGTGCCTCCGGCTGGTGGGCCGGAAGCGGGCGAGAGGCTCCAGGAGCCGGCGCCTTTGGTCCATTTGGCGGTCAGGGTGATGTTGCCGGTGACGGGCTGGGTGAAGTCGTAGGCGGTGTTGCCGTTGAACCATCCGTCGAACAGGTAGCCGTCCCTGCTCGGGTCCTTGTCGGGCCTGGAGGCCTGTCCACCGCTGGGGACGCTCTGGGAGGGTGTGTTGGTTCTGCCGTCGGGGTCGTTGAAGGTGACGGTGTAGGCTGCGCGTGTCTGGGGCTTGCTGTCGGTGGTCTTGCTTTTGATGCCGGTGTCGCCGGGCTTCTTGGGTGCGGCCTGCGCGGTGGTGAGGGGGGATGCGGTGTCCAGGGGCGCGGGCGAGGGCAGCGGAGACTTGGGGCCGGCCGGACTGGCTGGCAGGGTTGGTGCATTGGCTGATGGGTCGGCCTGTTGGCCTGCAGCCGTCTGCTCCAGCTTGGTCGGCTCGGGCACACTGGATCCGCCGGAGGCAGTGTCAGCCGCGGCGAATCCTCCGGCGATTAGGCTGCAGGCGAGCAGCATGCTGACGACGATGGCCCGTTGGCTGTGCATGTTCGCATGCTGACGCATGACCGGCATGATCCCCTTCCCAGGAACTGTTGCCGCGTACTTGGAACTCCCCTGGTCCGGCTCCCCGATAGATGGCAGACACAATCCCCACGTATACTCAATAGGCTATCACGGTCCGTCTGCATGCTCCAGGTGCCCGTCAGCCAGGCCTGCCGGGGGCTGCTTGGCTGCACACGATATGAGGGCTATTTCAGGCTTTATTGACTTATTCTAGGGAATGGGTATAAAGAGTGGATGCAAAGAGGTGGGTGGCTCCGTTGTGTTGGGGGATTGGCGGGGCCACCCTTCGGCTGGACTAACTTGGGGTTTAGTCCGGCTGCTTACTCGGGTGAAGATTCTAGGCCTGCAGGCCGTGGGTTTCGCGCCGGTGGCGTCCGGCTGCGGCGGCGCCGGCTGTGGCGAGCAGCCCGGCGGCGAGCAGGAGGATCATGCTGCCATTGCCTCCCGTCAGGGGCAGGGTGCCTTCGTAGGTGTAGGTCAGATGCGTCTGGGCCTGGCTGACCCCGCCCAACGTCCAGTCCACGATCACATTGGCCTGCCCCGGACTGTGGACAGGGGTGGCCAGGGTGACGGAACCATCGGCATTCTGCTGCAGGGAGCCGACCGTCGCCTGGTCGAACTTGACACCGGTGATCAGCAGTTGTCCGAGCATTACTGGTACCGGCACGAGGCTTTTAGCAGCATCTACGTATTGTCCTGTGGGGATGCTGGTGTTGCCGAGCTCGCCGTACCAATTGCTTCCCCAGCTGTACGCGTTGCCGTCCTGGCCGATGGCCAGGCCATGGATGCCTCCGGCGCTGACTTTTGCGGGTGTGAATCCCCTGGCGGGGTTGTCTTGGCCAGCAGGGGGCGACATCTGCGTGGGCGTATCCTGCGTCTCGTTAGTGCTGTTGATGCCGAGCTGGCCCCAGTTGTTGATTCCCCATGCCCAGGCTGTGCCGTCCTCGTCGCCGACTATGGTTTGGTTTACGCCGGCGCTGACCCATGCTACTTTGAAGCCCTGGCTGGAGTCCTTGGGGTTCCGTACTTGCATGGGAGTTGACTGATCCTCATACCCGCCGTCGCTGAGCTGGGCGTCGGCGTCGCATCCCCATGCCCAGAGGGTGCCGTCCTGGCCGACGGCCAGGGCGTGGGAGCCTCCGGCGCTGATCTGCGTGGCTTTGAAGGCCTTGCTGGCATCCTTGGGGTCGGGCACGCGTGCCGGGTCGGCGGCATATGTATCGCTGTCGTCTCCCGTGGCTGTGCCGTTGCCGAGCTGCCCGTAGTTGTTGTATCCCCACGTGTATACGTTGCCGTCCGCGTCCAGGGCCATGATGAAGCTCCAATTGACGCTGACTTGGACCGCATGCAGTCCCTGGCCGGAGCCGTTGGGGTCCTTGGCCAGGGTCGGTGTCAGCCGGGGGCTGCTGGAGTAGTTGGCGTATATTTCGCTGCCCCAGGTGTAGACGCGCCCATCCGGGCTGACGGCTGCCGAGTCGCCGGCGCCGGCACTGATCTGGACGGCCTTGAAGGGCTGGCCGTCCGCGCCCTTGACGGGCATTGGACTGGGATGGGTATTTCTGTCCTGGCTGCCGTTGCCGAGCTGGCCCTGGTCGTTGAGCCCCCAGGCATAGACAATCTGGTCGGAGCCGATGGCCACCACGTGGGCATCGCCTGCCGCGACCTGCGTATAGGTGAAGCCGGAGGCCACGCCGTCCGGCAGGGGGACCCTGACCGGCGTGTTCTGCGTAGGCATCTTGTCCGGATCCTGGCCCAGCTGGCCGTAGTCGTTGGCGCCCCAGGCGTAGACGTTCCCGTCGCTGGCCACACCAACTGAGAATCCGCTTATTACAGTGCCGGCGCTTATCTGGCTGAAGCGGATGCCGCGGCTCAGCTTGGGCGGGGTGATGGTGGTCTGCTGGCCGCCCAGCACGTTGCCCTTGTCTGGGCTGATCGACCAGCCGCCGGTGTCCGCGGGGCTCCAATGCGCGACCAGGGTGATGTCTCCGGTGACCGGCTGGCTGAAGTCATACGCCACATCGGATTTGCCCTTGGCATCCTTGAGGAACCAGCCATCAAACAGGAAGCCGTCCCTGGACGGATCAGGATAGGGACGTGAAGCCTGATTTCCATCTGTAACCGATTGTTGATCGGGCATGCCGGAAACCGTGCAGTCGATACATCCCTTGGCGAAGTTGACCGCATGATCCGCACCGTCATATTTGTAGGACAATGTGGCATCGGTTTGCGGTCCGTTCATGCTCCATGAGATGACCACCTTTACCCATCCCGTGACATGTGCAGGAGGCTTGAGCGACCAGTAATTGCCCTGCTGGTCTGTTTGCATTGCTGAATAGCTGACAGATGCGCCATCGAACAGGGCTCTAATGAGGTTCGCAGACTCAGGGAAGATGACCCGGCTGGCCTGCATTACCTGCGTTGATGGCGTGCGGTTGTTGGTGTTGCCCAGGTTTCCGAAGTCGTTCCTTCCCCAACCGTATGCATATCCGTCGGATCCTATTACCAGGGTGGTGTTCCCGAAGCTGCTGATGGCTTGGTATTTGAAAGGCTCGCTCACATTTGCAGGATGCATGGCACGGAAAGGAGTGTCCCAATTGTAGCCTCCGGAGGGTTTCTTGCTTTCGTCGACGCCCAGCTGCCTGTCGGCATCGGATCCCCATCCGTAGACCTCGCCATCATTGCCGATGGCCAGGGAGTACTTGTATCCCGCATTGACCTGGGTGAAGCGGAAGGTGCTTGGGGCTCCGGCAGGATGGACGACCTTGCTGGGTATGGCGACGTACTCGTGGGGGCCATCTGCTTCAGAGTTGTTGTTGACCGGGTGACTGGGGTTGCCGAGTGAGGCATTGTCGTTGACTCCCCAGGCATATACTTCGCCGTTGTTGCCCAGCGCAAGGGAGTGCACGTAGCCGGCGCTGATCTGCGTATAGGAGAAGGTCGAAGCATCCACGTTGGCTGGTTTGGAGACCTTGACCGGCTTGTTGTAGCTGCCGTCGGAACTGCCGTTGCCTATCTGTCCCCAACGGGCATCGCCCCAGGCATAGGCGTTCCCGTCATTGCCAAGGGCGAGCGAACGGTAGTAGGTCACGCTGATCTGGGTGAATTTGAATGAGGACGGTACATTATCCGGCTTCAGTACTTTGACAGGCGAATAGGAATTCGTTGTATTGCCGATTCCCAATCGTCCATAGAGGCCCGCGCCCCAAGCCCAGGCGTTGCCATCACTGTCCAAGGCCATGGAATGCTGCTCCCTGGTGCATACCTGCTCGTAGTGTATGCCTCCGCTGGCGTCGAGCATTGTCGGGGTTGTCCTTCTGGTCCTGTCTCCCAGGCCAAGCTGGCCGGAGTCGTTGCGGCCCCAAGCCCAGATGTGGCCTTGGTCATCCAAGGCCAGGGAGTTGCGCATGCCCGCACTGACCTGGATGATGTGGACCGACTGTGGGAAGGCAATCAGTTGGGGCGTGTAATGGTCCTGAAGTGTGCCGTCGCCCAGCTGCCCGTAGTCGTTGCTTCCCCATCCGTAAGTGTTGCCGTCTGAGCCGATGGCCAGGGTGTGTCGGTCGCCTGTGCTGATTTGGGTGAATTTGAGGCCACGCGGTGTGGGCGGCCTGAGTTTCAATTCATTGCCGCCTTTGGATGGCCCATGCCAGGGGATGAGATTCCATGAACCTTTTTTGCTGGTCCAGTGGGCTTGCAGGGTGATGTCTTTGTTGACGGGCTGGCTGAAGTCGTAGGCGATGTCGCCGGTGAACCAGCCGTCGAACAGGTAGCCGTCCCTGGTCGGGTCGGCCGGTCTTGCGGCCCGGCTTCCGTCGTTGACGTTCTGGGTTGAGCTGGTGTGCTGGTCCTCGTCGGAGAAGGTGACGGTGTGTGTGGTTGAGGATCGTGTCAGTAGGGAGCGGCTGTCGTCGTTGGGCGTGGGTTGTGCGGACGGCGTCGGGTTTGTTGGATGTAAGGGTGATGGAGTGGCCAGTGGTGACTGGGCTGTTTTTGATATGGCGGCTGGCGTTGCCTTGCTGGAGATAGTGCCGGAATTTTGCTTAGCTACGCGAGGGGTCTGACGACCCCCCCCCCCCGGTGCCTTCTGCTATGGTCGGCGCGTTGGTGCCGGCCATAGCAGGCTCACTGGCCGTAGTGCTGGCATCGGCGCTGGTGCAGGCAAGGAGGCCTAGAGGCAGGATGACAGATAGCAGAAAACTGACGGCTGCAGCTGGTCTGATCGACATGTGCTGATGCTGACGCATATTAAGCATGATCCCCTTCCCCAAAGGCTGACGCTGCCGACCGCTGCCGGTAAGACACCCTCGGAGGCTTCCTAGACGTTTTGCGCGTCCCTATCCCTTTTTATGAGGGTGTGAACAGAAAGCCCTGCATCCTCCAACTATACTACCTGAGGATAAAATCCTCTCAGGTGGAATGTCGAGGGAACATCGCCAAACAGGACTTCTGATGCAGTGGCCCGCTGAATTGGTCGGCAGTTCCGGATCAGGCAGGCCAACCGGCGATCAGGGCGTGCAGGCCCTTGCGGTAGCTGGTCTCCATAAGGGCATAGATTCCGTCGTCCGTAGAATCAAACAGCGTCTTTAGATCATCGAATCCTTGGGCATCCTCGGCCAGCTTTTTTGCCAGTTCCGTATTGGTCTGGCCACCCGCACCGCCGACCGGGGGAGAGGCCTGGGCGATGGCGCTGCCCAAGGTCAGTCCGGCCAGGCTATTGAGTAGGTGGATGGTGTCTGAATCGACCTTGAGCCCATGGGCGGTCAGCTGGTTCAACCAGGTGCTGACCATGTGGAAGGACTGGTCGGTGTTGATGGGATGCGTGGCCATGAGAGGGAGGGCCCGGGGATGCGAAAGCAGCGTCCGGTGAACCTGGAGCATGACCTCTTCCAGCGCTTGCCGCCATCCCATGCCCTGGGGTATGGAGTCGAGGTCGGTGGCTGACTGCCAGATGAGCTCGACGATCCCATCAAGCAGGGCGGCCTTGCTGGGCACATGGCGGTAGATGGCTGGCCCGGACACCCCCATCTGCTTGCCCAGGGCGCGGATATTCAAGGCGTCCAGTCCGTGCTCATCGACGAAATATAGGGCAGAGCGCAAAATGTAGTCTCGGTTGAGCGTCGTCTTGACTGGTGCCTTGGGTGGGTCAGCCATGCTTACTCACTCCTTCCGCTGTACTCCTCTCTTGAATAGTACCGTTGCCAGGAGAGCCAGGGCGAGCAGGAAGGCCAGCAGGATACGCAGGTCAGGCCATACATCCGCCATTCCGGCATGGTCGAAATTGATTTTTCCCACGGCATCCATGGCCCAGTAGACGGGACTGCCCTTGGCCAGCTTCTGTGCCCAGTCGGGGAATCCGGAGACAGGGCTGAGGGCTCCGCCCATGCCAGCCAGGAGCATGCCAAGAATGTTGTTGAAGGACATGGCCATGTTCTGGGAGGACGAGAAGATGTAGAGCAGCAGGCCGAAGAGGGTCAGCACAATCGAAATGACCAGGCAGACCGCGGCCAGGGCCAGGACTGATCCATTGGGCCGATAGTGGTAGAGCGCCGTCCCGATCAGCATGACTAGAGAGACCTGGACCACCTGCACCATGAAGGACACGCTCAGTTTGGCCATGACCAGGTCGAAGAGGGAGACCGCCGACACCCGCATTCTGTCCCAGGTGTGCCATTCGTGCTCCTGGAAGAAAAGTTGGAGGACCAGCTGCAGGGAGAACATGGAGAAAAGGATGGCGAACCCCGGAAGCGCCTGCTCGGATCCGTTCGCACCCAGATGCCCCTGGGCTCGCAGTGAGTCCCGGTAGGAGGGCAGCATGAAAGGGATGATGATCAGGGGAATGGCCACGATGACCGCTTGCAGCCAGATGCTTCGAAGCTCGATTTTGAAATTCAGGCGGAACGCTGCCAGATATCCGTTGAAATGCATGGCGCTCACCTGTCTTCCCATGCCCGTGACCCGGCCGGGTCGCTTGAGGATGTACCCATGACGGTCATGTAGGCCGACTCGATGTCAGGCTGGACGATGGTGATTGATGCCAGACGGGCATTTTTCATGACCGGCTCCTGCAAGAGGCGGGCCAGCTCCTGCTCTGGACTGGACACCGGGTGATCGGGCTCCAGGAAGCCGTCTGCCGTCCGCCATCCCGGGACCTGGCCTGGGGCAGGGCCGACGAATGAGATACGCAGGGATGCCCGGGCATATTTATGGAGTACCTCCTGCAGGGGGCCCCGGACCTGGATCCGCCCGTCGATCAGGAAGGCCAGGTCCGCGCCCATCTCTTCCAATTCTTTGAGGTAGTGGGTGGTGTAGATGATGGTGGTGCCCTGTCGGCTCATGGCCTTGACCATGTCCAGTATTCTGGCGCGGGCTTCCACATCCGCCCCAACCGTCGGCTCGTCCAGGAAGAGCACCGGGGGATTGTGGACCATGGCCATGGCGGTGTGAAGGCGACGTTTCTGCCCTCCCGATAGATTCTCGGCTGCTGTTCCTGACTGGGAACCCAGCCCCATGAGCTCTATCAGCTCGTCGGCCCTTCTGCTGCCCTGCTTGGTGTTCAGCCCTTGCAGGCCGGCCATGCCACGTAGGTTGTCTCGGACACTGAGATGGGGATAGATGCCCAGGTCCTGGGGCGCGAGTCCGATGACCCGGCCGAAAATGCGTGAAGAGGTTCGATAAGGGTTGTGTCCCTCGACTGTGATGTGGCCCGAGTCCGGCTTACCCAGCCCGGTCAAGGCCGAGATCAGGGTTGATTTGCCTGCTCCGTTCCGACCCAGCAGACCCAGGATGCTTCCGCGTCTGACCTGAAGATCCACACCCTTGAGCACCTGCCTGCTCCCGAATGATTTGCGCACCTGTTGACAGGACAGGGCGTATTCCCCTGAATTGGTTCTTGCAGGATGCAAGGTATACCTCCTGATGATTGTTGCTGATTAACAATGTAAACTATAATAACATCGTTAACAATTAATCCCGCATCATTGTGTTTGCAACATCGGCTCTTGGTGGTGATTAGGAATATGAAACCGAGTAGGGATTTCATCCTTTAATGAGGATCTGTGCATTCTCTCGCGCAGTATGATCCAACAATGTTGATTTATCTGCAGTAATTACCAGCGGCATTTATCTGCAAAGTGTTTCTGATCTCTGTCGGGGCGATCTCGGCGCGCTCGCAGACACTTTGTTAATAGACGTTAGGGAGAGTGTGTTTTTCCTCATTATTGCAGTGAGTACTATGATTTTCGTTAGCAGTGTTGGGAATCCGATAACTACTCTTCGACGAAGAACTGATAGGGGATCTATGTCTACGGGTACCGGCTTGTTGGGTGCCATTGACACCGTGTTCTTCGCAGTCACCGCCTACTTCTATAGGTACTGGAAGCTGGTAGCAAGCTGTTCGATAATCGGATCTTGCCTGAACGCAAATACAATTACCGGCCTATGTTGTTCGATTAATCCTCGCGCACGAATCAGAAGCTGAGTTTCTTGAGGTTTTGATGGTGGTCGGGTCTTTTATGGTCCTGATCGTCCTTGTCTTGCTGAAACGTTTGAAGATTTGGACCCCGGTTGTCAAGGGATCTGCCCTAGACAGCCGTGCGGTCTTTGTTCTGCGGACGGTGGGGGACTTTCAATGTAGCGGGCTGTTGTCCAAGTGTGGGCCAGACACTCTTTCTGCTCACCGGGGCACGATTTTGTGCACTCCACTCTGCCTTGGGTTCGCTGTCGTTCTGGTCCTGCACTGAGGGCTTACAATTTTGCGAACACCAGTCTTTAGGATCCGGTTGAGGTAATGACAGTAGCGGTCTCTGGTCGAAGACTATTTTTGTAAGTGTTTATGAGGGAAAGCTCTCAACTTTGCAAAACTTCACTGAATGATATCCGTACGGATAATAGTCCTAAAAAGGACTCGATGATTTGACGAACTCGTCAAGGCTCTTTTATTGCTTATCTATAACTGGGCAGGAGAAAACAGCGAGCTAGGGGCGGGATGAAAGAGGTGGGTGGCTCCGTTGTGGTGTTGGGGATTGGCGGGGCCACCCTGGTCGGCCGGGCCGTCTTGGGGTACGGCCCGGCTTGCTTACTCGGGTGAAGATTCTAGACGTGCAGGATGCGGGCTTCCCGTCGGTGGCGTCCGGCTGCTGCTGCTCCGGCTGCGGCGAGCAGCCCGGCGGCGAGCAGGAGGATCATGGTGCCGTTGCCGCCCGTCAGGGGCAGGACGCCTTCGTAGGTGTAGGCCAGGTGTGCTGGTTCCTGTTTGGTGCCGCCCAGGGTCCAGTCCACGATGACATCGGCCTGCCCCGGATTGTGGGCGGGGGTGGCCAGGGTGACGGACCCGTCAGGGTTCTGCACCAGGGGGTCCACGGCCGTCTTGTCGAATTTGACGCCGTTGATCAGCAGTGCCGGGTTGAAGGCGACCAGGGTCGGGGTGCGGCTCTGTGCTGCGCTTCCGTTGCCGAGCTGGCCGTAATAGTTGTCGCCCCAGGCGTAGGCGTTGCCGTCCCGGCCGATGGCCAGGGAATGGTATTGCGCCGCGCTGACGCGCGTGGCCTGCAGGGATGCGCTGGCGCCGGCGGACGGGTCGGGGCTTCGCACTGTTGTGGGTGTCTGCAGCGGGTAGACGCTGCCGTTGCCTAATTGGCCGTAGGCGTTGTATCCCCATGCCCAGGTGTTGCCGGAGCTGTCGACGGCCAGGGAGTAAATGACTCCTGTGCTGATGCCGACGGCGGTGAAACTGCCTCTTCCACCCGGGTTCTTGACCGGTTCGGGGGCGGGCTGGTCGTAGGTGGAGCCGTTGCCGAGCTGGCCGGAGTTGTTGTGCCCCCAGCTCAGGACGGTCCCGTTCCTGTCGATGGCGAGGCCATGGTCCGTGCCTGCGCTGATCTGCGTGGCCTGCAGCCCTTTGCCTGGGTCATTGGGGCTGTTCGGGTCGCGCACCCTGGCGGGTGTGGCCGTGTAGGCGCTGCTGGTGCTGTTGTTGCCGAGCTGGCCGTAGTTGTTGTATCCCCAGGCGTATACGTTGCCGTCCTCGTCCAGGGCCATGACGAAGCTCCAGCCCAGGCTGACCCGCACCGCCTGCAGCCCCTGGCCGGATCCGTCGGGGGCGGCTGCCGGGGTCGGCGTCTTCCGCGGCTGGGTGAAGCTGGGGTTGAAGTTGCCGTCGCGGCTGTTGCCCTCGCTGCCCCAGGTGTAGACATGCCCGTCCGGGCTGATGGCCGCCGAGTCGTAGGCGCCGGCGCTGATCTGGACGGCCTTGAACGGCTGGCCATCTGCACCCTTGACGGGCAGCGGCCTGGAACGCTCGACGGTGGTGCCGTCGCCCAGCTGCCCGTGGTCGTTGGCGCCCCAGCTGTAGACGATGCCGTCGCTCCCGACGGCCAGCACGTGGAAGCCTCCCGCCACGGCCTGCGTGTAGGTGAACCCGGAATCCACGCCGTCCGGCAAGGGGATTTTAACCGGCTTGTTCTGCTTGGTTGTGTTGCCGATGCCCAGCTGCCCGTGCTGGTTGCTGCCCCAGGCGTAGGCGTTCCCGTCGCTGGCCACGCCAACGGAGAAGCCCGCCGCATCACTCATCTGGTAGCCGCCGGCGCTGACCTGGCTGAAGCGGACGCCTCTATTGGCCTTGGGCGGGATGATGGTCGCCCGCTGGCCGCCCAGCACGTTGCCCTTGCCCGGGCTGATCGACCAGCCGGAATCTTTCTCAGGGCTCCAATGCGCGACCAGGGTCATGTCCGCGGTGACCGGCTGGCTGAAATCGTACGCCACATCGGATTTGCCATTGGCGTCCTTGAGGAACCAACCATCAAACAGACAGCCGTCCGCCTTCAGATCGGGGTACGGGCGCATCGCCTGCCGGCCCTCAGTAACGGACTGGTTTTGGGGCATGTCGGAAGACGTTGGACAGGAGTTGTCTTGGTTGCTGAAGGAGACAGTGTATTTTGGTCCGTCGTATCGATAGGTCAAATGCACATCCGGCTGCGACGCCCCATTTATGGTCCATTGGACAGTCACGTCCGCCTTCCCCTTTGCATGCGGCGGGGCAGTGGCGCTCCAAGTGTTGTCATTCGTGTTCTTCGACAGGTCTTTAATAGCGGTTCCGTCGAACTTAATGCCAGTGAGGTCGGGTGTGCCGAGGGTCGACACTACTCCGCGTTCTTTATCGCCGGCGGCGCCGTGCCCTAGCTCGCCGTAATAGTTAAAGCCCCAGGTATACAGGTAGCCGTCTGAGCCGAGTCCCATGGTATAGCCATTGTTTATGCTGGCCTGCTTCCAGGTGAAGTCATTTTGGTTACTGTCTGGCTTGGTCACAATTCCTGGGCCGCTTACTGGTGTAGCGTGTCCAAGCTCGCCGTCTCCGTCTGTTCCCCAGCTGTAGAGGTTGCCGTCTGAGCCGAGCCCCACAGAGTGGTAGTCAGTCGTCATGCAGTCAATGTAGTTGATGTTGGCAGGTTTATAGACAGCTGCCGGACGATTGGCGGCATTGAGGCTCAGGTCGCGTCCCAGCATGACTTCTTGAAGATCCGAACCCCAGGTATAGATGTTTCCATCCGAGCCAAGGGCCATGGAATTGTAATGGGCTGATCCCGTCTGGAGCCATGTGAAGTCGCTGGGAACACCTGCGGGCTTGTCAATCTTGCCAGGAATAGGATTCTTTCTTGTATTAGTGGTGTCGCGGCCCAGTTGATCGAAGTCGTTGTTTCCCCAGCTGTAGAGGTTGCCGTCTGAACCGATTGCAATCGTATCGTAGAACCCTCCGTTAGCCTGAACCCAGGAGAAATCGGATGATGTATTTGCAGGTTTGTCGACCTTAGCCGGTTCTTTGACTTGCTGAGTTTCCCCATCATGACCCAGTTGTCCATACTCGTTCCACCCCCAGCTGTAGAGATTTCCAAGGGAATCAAAAGCCATAGCGTGGTTTGCTGTTGCTTTGATGCGGGTGAATTTGATGGTGTCTTGCTTGTCTACAGGCCTCGGTGTTTGGTCACCGCCGAAGAGATTGTAAACACCGTCGCGTCCAAGCTCATATAAGTCGTTGTCTCCCCAACTATAGAGAATGCCATCAGAACCGAGAGCCAGGGCAAAAGTGTTTCCTGCGCTGACCTGAACCCATGTGAAGTCGGATGGTACGTTTGCGGGTCTGTCGACCTTGCCGGGTGTGGGGTTTGGATCGTATAGGCTACTGCTGGCTGTTCGACCAAGCTGGCCTTTCTGGTTGGAACCCCAGCTGTAGATGTTGCCGTCTGATCCCAATGCCACAGCAAAGTTATTTCCTGCGCTGATCTGACTGAACCGAATATTGGGTATGACGGGCGGGGTAAGAGTGACCTTGGTGTTGCCGCTCGCGGGTCCATGGACGGGATCGAGGCTCCACGTGCTGGAGCCTTGTATCCAGTGGGCTGTCAGGGTGATATCGCTGGTGACCGGCTGACTGAAGTCATAGGCGACGGGTGTGTCTCCTATGAGCCATCCGTCGAACACATAGCCGATTCTTGAGGGATTTGCGGGTCGCTTTACACGGTTTCCGTCCGTGATCTTTTGTTCTGTGCTGGTTTGCTGTTCAGGGTCGTTGAAAGTGACGGTATGTTGAGCGGATGACCGTGGTTGTGATTGATCAACGCTTTTATTAGGTGCTGGGATGGTGGGTGACGGCAGCTGCGCTGTATTTAGCGGGGAGGTTGTTGTTAGGGGCGATGGTGTAGAGAGGGGTGAAGTTGGAGACGTTGCTTTACTGGGGGAAATACCGGAATTTTGCTTAGCTACGCGAGGGGTCTGACGACCCCCCCCCCCCGGTGCCGCCTGTTGTGGCAGGCGCGCTCGCGCCGGCCACAACAGGTTCGCTAGTAGCCGTGTCGGCCGCAGCGAGACCGCCGGCGATCAGACTTGTCGGCAGGATGACGGCGATCAGAAGGCTGGCGGTTATAACCGGACGGCTATGCGTGTTCGTATGCTGACGCATGTTAAGCATGATCCCCTTCCCCAGGACCTGCGGCTTCATGCCCGGAACTCCCCAGTCCGGATCCCCTGCCGCACGCCGGGCTCAATCCCGGCCTTATCTGCAATAACTTTATCACTCCGGCGGACTTATTTATGCAGACCTTGTCAGGGCCTAGGAGAAGCGAGCTATAAGTCTGTATCAGGCATCATCCTGATTGTTCGTTATCGCTGCAGATGGGGTTGGCGTGGGAGTGGGATTCTAATGAAGTGAGGTGGGTGGCTCCGTTGTGTTGGGGGATTGGCGGGGCCACCCTGGTTTGGCCGGGCCGTCTTGGGGTACGGCCCGGCTTGCTTACTCGGGTGAAGATTCTAGACGTGCAGGATGCGGGCTTCCCGTCGGTGGCGTCCGGCTGCGGCGGCGCCGGCTGCGGCGAGCAGCCCGGCGGCGAGCAGGAGGATCATGGTCCCATCGCCGCCCGTCAGTGGCAGGACGCCTTCGTAGGTGTAGGCCAGGCGCGCCTGGGTCTGGCCGGCGCCGCCCAGGGTCCAGTCCACGATCACGTCGGCCAGTCCCGGACTGTGGGCGGGGGTGACCAGGGTGACGGACCCGTCAGGGTTCTGTTGCAGGGTGCCGACCACTGTCTGGTCGAACTTGACACCGGTGATCAGCAGCTTGGGGTTGAAGGCGGCCAGGGCCGGGGTGCGGCTCTGTGTCGTGTCGTTTCCGGTGCCGAGCTGGTCGTACTGGTTGTCGCCCCAACTGTACGTGTTGCCGTCCTGGCCGACGGCCAGGGAGTGGTTTCGTCCTGCGCTGATTCGTGCGGATGCGAGCCCGGTGCCGGCGCTGCCCTGGCCCGCGGGCGGCGACACGCGTATGGGCGCGGGTTGGTCGCTGGTGGTGTTGTCGCCGAGCTGGCCGTCGCTGTTCCATCCCCATGCCCAGGCTGCGCCGTTCCGGTCGATGGCCAGGGAGTGGTGCACGCCGGCGCTGACCCATGCGGCCTCGAATGCTTGGCCTGGGTTTGCGGGATCCTGGATCTGTTTGGGTCTGGGCCTGCTGGTTGTCGACCCGTCGCCCAGCTGCCCGCGGTCGTTGTACCCCCATGCCCAGGCGGTGCCGTCCTGGCCGATGGCCAGGGCGTGGTTGGCTCCGGCGCTGACCTGCGTGGCTTTGAAGGTCTTGCTCGTGTCCTTGGGGTCGGGCACGCGTGCCGGGTCGGCGGCGTACGTGGTGCTGTATACCCCCGTGGCTGTGCCGTTGCCGAACTGCCCGTAGTTGTTGTATCCCCAGGTGTAGAGGCTGCCATCCGTGTCCATGGCCATGACGAAGCTCCAGCCCAGGCTGACCTGGGCCGCGTGCAGCCCCTGGCTGGAGCCGTTGGGGTCCTTGGCCAGGGTCGGGGTCGGTTTGGGTGTGCTGTATGCGGTGAAGTTGTTGTTTTCACTGCCCCAGGTGTAGACGCGCCCATCCGGGCTGATGGCCGCCGAGTCGAAGGCGCCGGCGCTCACCTGGACGGCCTTGAAGGGCTGGCCGTCCGCACCCTTGACTGGCAGCGGCTTGGTACGGTTTGCGTCCACATTGCCGTTGCCGAGCTGCCCGTGCTCGTTGGCCCCCCAGGCGTAGACGATGCCGTCGCTGCCGACGGCCAGCACATGGTAGCCGCCCGCCACGGCCTGCTTGTAGGTGAACCCGGAGGCCACGCCAGCCGGCAGGGGAACCCTGACCGGCGTCTTCTGCGGAGTGCTGCCGGCGGTGCCCTGGCCCAGCTGGCCATGCTGGTTGCTGCCCCAGGCGTAGGCGTTCCCGTCACTGGCCACGCCCACGGAGAAGCCTTGGAAATCCCCGGCCTGGAAGCCGCCGGCGCTGACCTGGCTGAAACGGATGCCGCGGCTCAGTCTGGGCGGGGTGATGGTCGCCCGCTGGCCGCCCAGCACGTTGCCCTTGTCTGGGCTGATCGACCAGCCGCCGGTGCTGGTAGGGCTCCAATGGGCGACCAGGGTGATGTCCGCGGTGACCGGCTGGCTGAAATCATAAGCCACCTTGGAATCCCCTTTGGCGTCCTTGAGGAACCAGCCATCAAACAGGAAACCGGCCGCCTTGGGATCAGGATACGGACGCTTCGCCCGACTGCATTCGTATACATATTGGTTGGAGGGTATGCCAGAGACGGGTGCATTCACGCTACCTTGGGCGAAAGTGACTGTATATGGGCCATCGTAAGTGTACGAGAGGCGTGCGTCTGGTCGTATTCCGTTCAAGCTCCAGGCAATGACTGCGTCCACCTTTCCCTTTGCATGCTGGGGTGTGGTGACGCTCCAGGTGCCGTCGGCGTTGGCCGTCAGGTTCGTTCCCACTGTCCCACCGAAGTCGACGGAGCTGGGAGTGGCCGTGTCAGGGAAGGATGCGGGCTTTGGTGTTCGGGCACCTGTTGATGTGCCGACATTGTCGGTGAGCCCTAGTTGGCCATACTGGTTGTTACCCCAACTGTAAAGGTTGCCGTCAGAGCCTACGGTCAAAAGATAATCGTCTCCAGCGCTGACCTGTGTGAAGGTGATTTGGCTGGGAGCGCCTGAGATAGGCGTCTTTCCGTACTTTCCCCAACCGTAGAGCTTGCCATCGGATCCCAGTGCCAGCGTGGTTCCTCTTCCTACGCCAGCTTGTGTGAAGCTGACTCCGCTCACGGTGAGCTTGTCTGGATTGACGTAGAAGGCGGTGGATCCGGTAGCGCCTCGTCCTATCTGTCCATTGTCGTTCCAGCCCCAGGTGTACAGGCTGCCATCAGCGGTGAGAGCAAGGGAGGAGTCGCTTTTTGCGCTGATCTGGGTAATAGTGAGGGTATCGGGTACTTGGACTTTTACAGGTGTAGTGCTCCAGTAGGAGCTTGAGTCGCCGTTGCCCAATTGCCCATGGTTATTGCTGCCCCAGCTGTAGATTTTGCCATCTGAGCCTATCGCCAAGGCATGATCGTACCCTGCGCTGACCCTACTCCATGGGCCTGTTGCTGTTGACGGATTCTTGATGGGGCCAGGTTTGATATGGGTCTGCGAGTCCCGGCTACCGTTTCCCAGCTGCCCTAGTTGGTTGTATCCCCAGCTGTACAAAATGCCGTTGGAACCGATTGCCATAGAAGATCTGCCCCCTGCGCTGGCCTGCGACCAGGTAAAGGACCCTGTGGTTCCTGCGGGCTTTGTTACCAGGCCTGGCTGGGCGTCCTTTGTGGCTGATCCAATACTGCGGCCCAGCTGACCGTATTGGTTGATGCCCCAGCTGTAGAGGTTACCGTCCGAGCCTATGGCCAGAGAATGGTCATATCCTGCGCTGGCCTGCACCCAGGTAAAGTTGTCTGATACTCCCGCGGGTTTGGCGACCAGGCCCGGCTTGGCATCATATGTAGCCGATCCAATGTTGCGTCCTAGTTGCCCATTCTGGTTACTGCCCCAGCTGTAGAGGTTGCCATCTGAGCCTATGGCCAGAGAGTGGCTGTTGCCGGCGCTGATTTGGCCGAATCGGAGGCCTTGGGCCGCAGGCGGCGTAATGGTGATTTTGGTATTGCCGGTTTCAGGCCCGTGATCAGGGCTGATGCTCCAGGTGCCAGCACCCTTGGTCCACTTGGCGGTGAGGGTGAGATTGTCGGTGACCGGCTGGTTGAAGTCATAAGCGACGGAGGTATTGCCGATGAACCATCCGTCGAAAAGGTAGCCGTCCTTGGTCGGGTCGGCCGGCCGTATTGCGCGCTCGCCGTCTGTGATTGTCTGGGTTGTATTGGTGCCTTGGGGATTGCTGAAAGTAACGGTGTATTGGGTGTTTGAGCGCGTTTGTGGGAGATTATGGGCTGTGTTGCCTATGTTGCGGGTGTTCTCTGGCGTGGAATGCAGAGGAGAAGAAGTGGCTAGCGGGGAATATGTGCTTAGCGGAGATGGTGAAGCTAGTGGAGATTCAGGTGTTGTCGGTGTGCTGAGCGATGTTGCCTTGCTGGAGGAAATGCCGGAATTTTGCTTAGCTACGCGAGGGGTTTGACGACCCCCCCCCCCCGGTGCCTTCTAGTGCGGCTGGCGCGGTAGTGTCGGCCGCACTAGGTTCGTTTGCAGCAGTGTCAGCTGTGGCAAAACTGCCTGCGATAAGGCTTGCGGGCAGGATTATGGCGAGCAGAATACTGACGGCCATAGCTGGTCTACCTATTGTGTGCGAATGCTGACGCATGCTAATTACGATCCCCTTCCCCCAGGAACAGCGGCCAAGCTATCGGATACCCCCATCTTTCAGGCCAGCCGTAGGCCAGGTACAATCCCGACAATCTGAAACAACTTTATCATACCTGGCCTTGTAACACTCAGGCTATAGCTGCACTGTGGCTTCTTAACGACGATATTCGGGCCGTAAAGGTTGTTGAATATCGGGTTTCGTTGCTTACTGTTCCACGACTTCAGAGGTTCCAGACGGCAGGCAGAGTGGGACGCACGTCTGCTGTTTTATACGTAGCTGCTTTCGGTAAACTTCCTGCAGCTCGATTGCATCGCTGGTCTGGCCTCTATAAGTTTCGGATATGCGGGTCGAGCAACGCAATTAATTTGGTCCCACTCGGTTGGTTGCAAGAGAGCTTGTGTGGGTTGCCTTGCGCGATCTCGATTTGTGCGAATGGGAAGAAATTCTTTCCGTCACCTGCTGGGTAATTTATGTCAGAAGAAGAACGCTGCATGGCTTGCCCGTTCACCTTGCATTGCGCGGCATCAGTCCGCTTGAGGTCGGCTCGCTGTGCCAGTACATACAGGGTTCCCGATTTGTTTGCAGAGATGGTTTTGACACTGCCGTCACCAGAAACGTTGTACTTTGTCAACGATGAAAGATAATTGGAGACCTGTTTTACTGATGGCTCTGACCTATTCGATCCCTGGCAACCCGAGAACAGGGCCACACTCATCAATACTGCTACGAGGGCAATTATTTGTTTTTTCCAGATAGCCCCAGCTGTTCTTGCTTTGCTGCGGAATTGGGCTGGCAATGCCGTGAGCCGTCCCACGCGTACCCGGGAATCCCGCTCATGCGCCTCTGCAGGATCAAAGTCTGTCTGTCCAAAAGCCTTTGTCTCCTTCATCAGTTCTCCTTACGCAGGTGGTGGAGGGTTCACAACATTGTTAATTAGATTGATTTAAGTTTCATAACTCAGAAGAGCGGTTATTAGCTGAGGCAAGTATATCTCTTTCTCCAAGTATACAAAATACTTGCCGACTCAATATTTGCCGACTCGTATCATTCGCGGTCGAATGCTGGCCATATTTACCTGGTTAGCCGCCACTCTTCCTTCCTGTTAATCGGGTTAACATCACGAGCGATCCCCACTGTCAGCAGGCCCGAAGTCACAGCGGGTGCTCTCAGGGCAGCTGGTCCATATGCCCGCTGTAGTCATGGTTGACCGGGTTGGTGTTCCAGGGGTAGGGCAGTGCGGTCTGCGGGTATATGTCCGCCAGCAGGTCGTAGCCGGTCGGGTCGTATTCGCGTAGCTCGTTCCTGGTGTTGAGTGGGCCCCGGACGCCGTCCCAGTTGTCGTCGGCGCTCTCAGCCATGACGTTGAACCACATGGAGGTCAGGGTAGCGAAGTACTCCTCGATGTTGCCCATCAAGTAGGTGTGGGGCCAGAGACCCGTCTCCTGTGCATGGCTGTAGGCGGCTTGGATTCGGTGAGCCAGGCTCTGATCCTCAAGGCGGTTGATGCCCAGAAGGTGGATGGCGTGGCCGAATTCATGGGCCAGTATGGACTCATTGGGGTAGCGGGTCTGGTGTACGCCCTCGGTGATGCGTTCGATGTTGGCGGCGGAGATGGAAGTGATCGGGTCGCCGATCATGCCTCCATAGCCTTCCACCGGCCGATCCATGATCTGGGCACCGCCGCGATGCTCGGGTATGTCATAGACGTCCTCGTGCAGCCCATAGATGGCGACCCTGGCGCCCTCGGCGATCATGGTCTTGGCTACCTGCGGCGATGCGGACAGCATGGTGTCGATCAGTTCGGCCGCCAGCAGCCGGGTGTGGTGCTTGACGTCGTCCGACGATTCGATGGGGATGCCACAGCGGCAGTTGGTGAACTGGGTGTACTGATAGTGCCAGTTGTTGACCACGATCTCGACCTCCGGGTCGGCATGCTGGCCTTGTCGGTTGACGATGGCCGCGTCCGCACGTATGGTCAGGCGTCCCAGGACAGTGAAATCCAAGGGTTCCCTGGTGATCAGCGTGGACCGTTTTTTGATGGGTTCATAGACGTTGAGCAGGTTCCACTCCACGTCGGTCCTCTCCATCAGTGGCAGAGGATGCTCGTCCAGGGAAAGGCGGAAATGCCGGGGATCGGCGGCTCCTTTCACCTCCTGATCCCAGTAGAGTTCGATGCGTCGAGAATCGATCATCTGGCTGAAAATCACCCGGGGTGGATTGGTATGAGGCATTGGGGATCTCCCTTCATTGCGGAATCACCTTGTTGTTTTCATCCTATGGGACTTATGGGCGAAACCTCTTTGGCGGGGAGGATTGAGTCAATAAAAACCACCTATTGTTCCCTTCGCTCGACCCTGTGGTCGGCTTCAGTGGGAGTTGAAGTGGCGCTGATGAAAGGTTCTGCGGTAGCGTGTGGGGCTGATGCCGGTGCTGCGTTTGAACACCTTCATGAAGTATTTGTCGTCCTTGTAACCGACGATGGCCCCGATGCTTTCCACTGTGTCGTCGGTCTCCACCAGCAGCGACTTGGCCGCCTCCATGCGGAAGCGTTCGATCTCCTGGGAAATGGTGATGCCGAACTTCTGCCGGTATTTGCGAGACAGGTAGCTCTTGTTGTAGTTGAAGTAGTCGGCGATCTGCCCCAGGCTGATGGGTCCCAGAGCGTGGATGCGGATCCAGTCGCGCACCGGCTGCAGCTCGTGCAGATTCATGGATTGGGTGTGCAGCAGCTGCCTGGTCTGCATAGTCACCTCGTAGAGCACACAGGCCAGGATGGCGTTCAGATAGCGTTGGTCGCCGTGCATCTGGCAGACGTCCAGCAGTTGGTTGGTGATGACGGTGATTCGATCCATGAGCAGATTCTCACTGTAGGCAGGCAGGAGGATGCTCGAAGTCTCATCAACAATGGGGTCATCGCCAGTGCCCTCGACCGGGGTCAGGCCGGGCAGACTGAAATGCATCCAATCGAACTTCAGGCTTTCGGTGATGGTGCGGAATCCCTTGTGCTCCAGTTCGGGCGGGACGATCAGGAAGGTGCCGGGCCCGACCATGTAGCGTGTGTCGCCAATCTGCAGGGGCAGCAAGCCTTGGATGTTGCAGATGATTTCGAAGGTGCTGATGATGCGTCTGCTGTGCTGCCAGCCCGGGTCGCCGATGAAGGTGCCGGCAGAGACCAGCTCGGGCTGGGGATGGCTGTCCTGGTCATAGAACAATGTCATGAAAGTCGACCTCTCATCGGGAAGAATCGGTAAAAATGCTCCACGTATTGTGAATTCTAAGCCACCAGACACGAAATGCACCCCCGTTACCATTGAAGTCAGCATAGGCAGTGGGGCCTAAGCAAGTCAGAAGGAGACGGAACGACTGTGGCAGACCGGACCATACCAGCGCAGGGATTGGTGACCCAGGTGGCTGTAAAGAATCTATACCTCAAAATCATCTACCTTTTCTATAAATTCACCACCATTCCGGGAGCGATGCAATCATGAAACACACGGAGAGCACCTTGGAAGAGGTCAGGGACGACAAGGGCTTCTTCGGACACCCTCGTGCCATCGGGACCCTGGCTCTGGGCAATTTCTGCAACTCGGCCGCCTGGGGCGCCTTCTACGCCCTGATGATCTACTACCTCTACACCCCCTTCTCCAAGGGGCTGGGGTTCTCCCAGGGAGATGCGGCTCTGATGATCGCGGCCATGGGTGCGGCCAACGGACTGCTCAATATCGTGGGTAGCTGGCTGTCCGACAGGGTCCTGGGAATGCGTAAGGCACTGATCCTAGGCAACCTGCTCAAGGCCATAGCCTTCTTCATCCTGGCTATACCGCCGACCAGTCAGGTCTTCGGGCAGACCATGGCCTACATCGCCCTGGTGCTGCTGTCCATGCCCATCATGGGTATGTCCAACGCCTCCCTGACCGGGCAGCTCTACCGCAAGGAGGACGCTCGCAGGCGCGACGCGGCCTTCACCATCCACCAGTTCGCCAACACGGTGGCCGGAATCATCACCCCGGTCGTGGTGGGCCAGATCGGTCTGAGCAACTACCATATCGGCTTCGCTGTGGCAGGGGTCTTCGCTCTTCTCTACGGCGCGGCCATCTTCTTCACCCAGTATCGGTTCTTCGGACCCCTGGGTGAGGCTCCCATCAAGCCCCTGTCGGCCCGGGAGCGCCAGCGGATACTCAAGGGTCTGGTCATCGGGTTGGTTGTGCTGGCGCTGATCATCGCCGCCCTGGTCCTGACCAAGCATTTCAACCTGAATGCCATAATCAACGCCGTCACCACCTTCGCCTTCGTGGTGCCCATCTGCTTCCTGGTCAACCTGTTCACCAAAAAGGACCTGACCGCCCGTGACCACACCCATCTTCAGGCCTTTCTCTGGTTCTTCTTCGCTCAGATCGTCATGGCCCTGGGTGCTACCCTGCTGACCAGCGCCATCGCCATCTTCCTGGACAAGAAGGTCAACCGGGTGATCTTCGGCATCACCATAGCTCCGGGCTCGCTCCAGGTCATCTACATGGTCATGGACCTGATAGCCGGGCCTATTTTCATCTTCCTGTGGACCAAGACTCGTGCCGGGGCAATCCGGACCACTTATAAGTATGGTATGGGACTGCTGGTCACGGCCCTGGCCTTCTTCACGCTGACCATACCCTCCCTGATTCTGGGCGGAAGCGGATCCTCCGGCTACTCCCTGTGGTGGGTGCTGATTTACTACGCCTTTATGGCCCTGTCCGACCAGCTCGTCGGCCCGATCGGCAGTTCTCTGGTCTCCGGGCTTTCTCCTGAGTCCTACGAGACCCAGCTGCAGACGGCATGGAACCAGACCGCAGCCATCGGCAATGCCATTGCCATCATCTTCTTCAAATTCTTCCAGACGGCCGACCAGCAGGTCTATCTCTTCCCCATCGTTGCGGTGGCCTTGGTGGCCGTTGCGCTGGTGCTGACCGTCTTCAGTCGTCACATAGAAAGGCAGATGGCAGCATGAGTCAGCAATTCAATATGAGCGGGCCTATTGACATCAGCCAGGCCAGCGTCGACGACCCCTTCTGGTCAGCCGAGCAGGAGCTGGTCAGAACAGCGGTCCTGCCCTACCAATGGAGGGCCCTCAACGATCAGGTGCCTGGCGCTTCGCCCAGCTACTGCATGCACAACTTCCGCGCTGCCGCCGCGCTCAACAAGAGGCTGAATGGGCAAAAGGGGAGCGGAGACTTCCAGCCGCCGACTTACACCAATCAGGGGTTCCACTGCCTGCCGGAAGACCCGGATCATCCCGATCCGGACAAGTTCTATGGTTACGTTTTCCAGGACACCGACTTCTCCAAATGGGTGGAGGCCGTGGGGTACTCGCTGGCGCATCATCCGGATGCCGAGCTGGAGCGGCTGGCCGACGGGGCCAT
Source organism: Bifidobacterium sp. wkB338 (assembly GCF_003688325.1). Classification (NCBI taxonomy): domain Bacteria; kingdom Bacillati; phylum Actinomycetota; class Actinomycetes; order Bifidobacteriales; family Bifidobacteriaceae; genus Bifidobacterium; species Bifidobacterium sp. wkB338. Next base: position 65,366 of record NZ_NPOR01000022.1, on the reverse strand, counting down.
CGACATCGTCTGTGCGGCCCAGCTGGACAGCGGATACCTGGACACCTACTACATACTCAACGGGATGAACCGGCACTTCACCAATCTCAAGGATCATCATGAGCTCTACTGCCTGGGCCATTTGATAGAAGGTGCCATCGCCTATTACCAGGGCACGGGCAAGACCAAGCTTTTGCATGCGGCCGAGCGGTTCGCCGACTATGTAGCCGCGACCTTCGGGCCGGACGACAATCAGCTGCATGGCTATCCGGGTCATGAGATTGCCGAGATGGCTCTGATCCGCCTGTACGAGACCACCGGAATCAAGCGATATTTGGACCTGGCGGCCTACTTTGTCAATCAGCGGGGAACAAGCCCCCTCTATTTCGAGCAGGAGGATCGGCAGAGGGCAGCCTATGAGCATGCCGACTTCACTATCGACGACAGCAGGCCAGCACCCTATGCCTACTACCAGGCCCATGAGCCGGTGGCTCAGCAACGTCAAGCCGTGGGTCATGCGGTCAGGGCCGGGTATCTGTACGCCGGAGCTGCTGATGTGGCCCGGCTGACCGAGGACCCTGCACTGAATGAGGCGGTGCATGCCCTCTGGCGTGACATTGTTGACAAGAAACTCTACGTCACGGGAGGGGTGGGTGCCGACGCGGATGCAGAATCGCACTCCTACGCCTATGACCTGCCCAACGACACCGGATATTGTGAGACCTGCGCCTCTGTGGCTATGGTCTTCTTCGCCCGAAGAATGCTGCAGCTGGACCCCAGGTCCGAATATGCCGACGTGATGGAGCTGGCCCTCTACAACACAGTGCTTGACGGCATGGCCATGGATGGCAAGAGCTTCTTCTATGGCAATCCCCTCGAGGTCAGGCCGCAGACCAAGCGGAACAAGGATCCCCGTTACAGCTACGTACCCATCGTGCGCAAACGGTGGTTCGGTTGCGCATGCTGCCCGCCCAACCTGGCACGGCTGGTCGAATCGGTGCAGGATTACGCTTACACCTTGGCCGAGGACGGGTCCACGCTCTTTGTGCACCTCTACATCGGCGGCAGGATTCAAGCGGACCTAGGGGAGGGGTCAATCGCACTGCGGGTGCATTCGGAACTGCCCTGGAAGGGTCGAATCAGCCTAGAGGTGGAGGCTTCCGGCGACGGTCAGACCACCCTGGCTCTCCGTCTGCCTTCCTGGGCTGGCGGCGATGCAGCTGCCGATGCGGTGACCGTTCACACAGGCCAAGGTTCCTCGGCTGCCATCAGCCGACGTGTGGAACAGGGGTACCTCTACCTTTCCGGTCCCTGGAAGCAGGGCGATCGGATCGACATCGACTTCGACATGCCAGTGCATGTCGTTGCCGCCAACCCTCTGGTCAGTCAGGATGCAGGCAAGGTGGCGGTGACCAGGGGACCCATAGTCTACTGCGCCGAGGAAAGGGACAATGGGGCCAACCTGCACCTGCTGCATCTGGACGGCAGCGCCTTGTCGGGTGATGCAAGCCGTGTGAAAGTCGAGCCCTTCACCTTCCAGGCCGGGGCGTATCTTGACGATCCTCAGGCCGAGGGCCATGTCGATAAGATCAGCCGCGGCATGGTCAAACTGCGGGTGCCCGCTTGGCGGGAGTCAGCAGAGGGAGCTGATACTGCTCCGCTCTACCGTCAATGGCAACCGGTCCGTCGCATGCCGGCCACAGCCACCCTGATTCCCTATTTCGCCTGGTCCAACCGTGGCGAAAACGAGATGAGGGTTTTCCTGGACGTGGACTGAAGGCCGCCATCCCTCAAGCGTGCTGCGGTTTCTGAGAGCGGTGCAGGGCGGCCAGGACCAGCAGAACCTCCAGGGCGCCGATGATCAACAACAGGATCAGGGCATGCTGGGAGCCGTTGACGGTGCCCAGCCGCCGGTCTGCGACTGCGGCCTGGCCTGCTGCGACGATGGTGGCCGCCAGGCTGCTGCCGATGGCTGCGGCGAACTGTTGGACGGTGTTGAAGATGGCGTTGCCGTCGGCCTGTTGCTCCTGGCTCAGCCGGTGCAGGCCGTTGGTCATGATGTTGCCAAAGCTCAACCCGATGCCCAGCATGAAGAAAATATAGAGAATCAGGATGGCCAGGGCTGTCAGCCGACGGGCGGTCAGGGCAAATCCCAGAAGGCCAATCAGGGCGACACAGCTGCCGCTGATGATGGGAATGCGCGGGCCCAGTTGATCGTAGAGCCTGCCGGAAAGTGGGGCCAGAACAGCTCCGATCGCCGCGCCCGGCAGCACTACCAATCCGGCCTGTAGCGAGGTGCAGCCATCAACCAGCTGCAGGTGGTTGGGCAGGATGAACGAGAGCGCCAGAGCGCTGATCTCGAAGAGGATATAGGCGCCGACGTGCAGGGAGAAGCGCCGGTCTTTGAACAGGCGTACGTCGATGATCGGTTGGGCCTGATGCCGGGCGCGAAGAGTGAACGCTGCCAGGGCGACAATCCCTAGAATCAGAGCTCCGCCGAATCTCCAGGAGAGCCATCCTGCTGAGGCGTTGCTGATGCCGAAGATCAGGCCTGCGAAGCCCAGGACCATCAGGAACACGTCAAGCGGCTCCAAACCGGTCTCTTCCCCGTTCGCCGCAACCGGAACCGAGGGTATGCAGGCCAGGCCCGTCACCAGCGAGATGATCAGTACGGGGATCAGGATGATGAAGACGAAGCGCCATCCGATGGTGGTCGCTATCAGACCGCCGAAGGTGGGGCCGACGGCCGGTCCGATGGCCGTAATCAGGGTGCCCACGCCCATCATGGTGCCGATGCGTTTTGTCGGAACCTCCTGAAGGATGATGTTGAACATCAGAGGCAGGGCGATGCTGGTGCCCAGCCCCTGTATGGCCCTTCCCAGCAGCAGGAGGGGAAAGACCGGAGCCAGTGCGTCGATGATCAGTCCAGTCAGGAAGAGCAGGTTGGCGCACAGAAAGAGGGTTCGACTGCGGAATCGGCGCTTGAGGGCCGCCGAGAGCGGGGTTATGGAGGCGACGACCAGCAGGTAGAGGGTGGTCATCCATTGCACGCTGGAGGTTCCGATGCCGAAATGGCTCATGAGCGCAGGGAAGGTGATGTTCATGGCCGTTTCCACAATCACGCCGCAGAAGGACATGATGCCAGTGGCTACCACGGCGCCTATTACCCTGCGGGGGATTGCTGTACTTTGCTCCTTGGTTCTGCTCATGGGCGAGGTTCCTTTCCGGCTTGGGCGGAGTCATCGGAATTCAAGGCGATGAAATAGGCCAGCACGCGGTCGAAAGCATCTAAATCACGCTGGTTGAACCGGCGATCCATGGCCTTCTGCTGGCTGTCTATATAGTCCCGTACGGCTTTCTGCAGGCCCCGGGCCTTGGCGGTGGGAGCAATGATGCGTTGACGGCCGTCTCTGGGATCCCGTTTGGCGGCAACCAGTCCGCTGGTCTGCATTCGCTGCAGGATTTTTGTCGTTGTGGACGGGCGGATGTCAAACTCCATCTCGATGTCCCGCTGGGTGTGGTCCTGAGACTCGCCCAGGAAGTCGATGATGGACATCTGCGTGCCGGTCAGCCCGTACTGGGCCGCGTAGGCATCCATGGATCGTGACATGAGGTTGGCCGCCCGTTTGATTCGTTTGCCGTAGTCTTCGCTCAAAGGCTCTCCCTTGGATAGATTGTTAGCTACCTAATGAATAATCTCCCGGGTATGGACAAGCGCATGTGTGCGTATATATAGGTTGTCGAAGTAGTCTTCGGAAGGCTCGGCTTTGTTCCTGAGTTTTGCGAGATTCTGCCGGGTAGTAACTTCTGCGGACAGAGGTCAAGTTCAATTCGTCTGCCGTTTTGAGCCTCGATAACTGTTGCTCCTTATTTGAGCGATGGCGGGCCTGTAGGACCCAAGTTGCATTCAGTACAGTTATCCAAATGATCAGTATTTCAGCTGCCGTCGTCGGGCTGGTGCCAAGGCGGCAAGCGATGTGATTCCTGGTCGCGCCACTGTCCCTTTCGAGGTCTATGCGCGGACCGTATTCGCTGACGACACCGGTTTTGCCTATACCGACAAGAAGATGACTCTGAAGCAAGGTGTGGATGTCTGGCAGAAGCACCTTAAGGAATGTAGTAAGCAACAGGGCTTCAACGTACACTGATCTTCTTAAAGTAAATGGGAGCTTTGCCATTGCCTTGTATTGTTTGAGTATGAGACAACGGCATTGCCGTATCGGCAAGGATAAAGCTCCAAGGCTGATGTATGTATTGTCTCCTGGCTTCATGCGTAAGGTCGAAGCCAACGGTTGTTTGCTTAGTCTTGAGTTCGTTTAGAGGTCGTCAGGAGCAACTGTCGTGATTCGTGCGGAAAGGAGGGTACATCGTGGCGAAGCCTGCTGAACACGGCATCGATGTCAATGCTTCTGACTTTTTGATTCACACTCCTTCGGCTATTGCGCGAACGACCTTTTTCTATCCGCTGCGGGTGGGCAAATTCTCCTATGAACCCGGTTATAGGCTGGAGCGGCGATCATTTGACAGTTATCTGATCATCCATATCGATAACGGCAGGCTGACGCTGGATCTGCCTGAAGGCTCATTCGTAGCTGAGGAGGGCCGGTTTGCGCTGGTCAATTGCTATGCGCACCATGCCTACGGCACTGATGTCCCAACGACCGCTCAATGGCTCCACTTCGACGGCGTCATGGCTCGGCCCTACTACGACTACATCATCAGAAAGCTGGGCAATGTCTTCATGCTCTCTTCCGAGACCTACGCCTTGGAACGGATGCGGACCATTACCTCCTTGATGACAGCGGAAAACGGCTATTCGGAAGCGAGGATGTCCAAATACATCACCGACCTGCTCACCGAGTTTGCCGATGAGCAGCCGCGCTCCTTCAGGCGAAAGCAGGAGGAGGTGGTTGAGGACACGATTGCCTATGTGTCCTCCCACTTGTATGAGCCGCTCACCGTCTCCGAGCTGGCTAAACGAGTCTTTCTGAGCGAGTACCACTTCATTCGATTGTTCAAGCAGGAAACCGGCATCACGCCGCATGCCTACCTGGTGGATTCCCGTATACATGCGGTGCAGTATTTGCTGGTAAACACAGGGATGTCCATACGACAGATTTGTCAGCAGTGCGGTTTCACATCCGAATCCTCACTGTGTGCCTCTTTTAAGAAGAGCACGGGCTTGACGCCCATGAAGTATCGCAGACTCAAGCAAGGCGAGTAACTGACACGTATTGATTGTGCTATCGGCTCCAGCGGCTTACCCGTATAAAAGCATTTCTAAAATGCGCGGTTTACCTAATCTCATAGCCTGGCCTTCCACGGATCTGTCCCTCGACATTGGCGGGATCGAAGGTGAACGATAATGCGTTATCGTAATTCGGCACGGAGTGCTTCTGTTAATTGCGTTGCGCAACTTATGCTGCAACGCAATTAACAGAAGCCAATCTGCTGGACGGGCCGCCGGGCCAAGTCAGACCATGTCTAAGCAAAACCACGCTCGTACTTGCCCGGTCAAACTTTCTTTCTGGCTACCATCGAGAAGGTCAGGGGGATCTGAGGCTGATTGTGGGGCATGATCCATCCCTGGAGGTCTGGACTGTACTCAAGCATTGGCAGTGACTGCCAGTCGTCCACATTATGCTCGCCGATGGCCTCTATAGTCAGTCCGGCATCCAGAAGAGCACTGCTTATTTCCTGGAAGTCATGAGCCCAATTGTGATTGGTGGTGTGGGTAATTTGGGGTTTTGTCCCATCTTCGAGCGAGTCGGTTGCTGACGTGTAGCTTTGATCCGTCTCGTAGGTCGTTTCTGTTCCGCCAAAATAATCTTGAACTATCGACATGCCCTCATTGTTCAAGGCGAAAAGCAGTGGATGGTTGTCGCGGATCATGAATATTCCACCGTCTGCTAGAAGAGAGGCGATTGAACAAGCCCAGTCTTTCAGATCGGGAAGCCAAGTGATGGTTCCGCAGCTGGTGACGATTACATCGAACGAGCCTTTCTGATCAGGCATGGCATCGGCAGCGCATCGAGCATCGCTTTGAACATAGGTTATGGATGCTCCGGCCCGTTCAGATAGCTTCCTGGCATAATCCAGCGAGGTGGGAGAAAAATCCAGGCCATATACGTCTCGTGCCCCCAAACGCCACCATGAGATGGTATCAGAGCCTATATGGCATTGCAGATGCAAAAGGTGCAACCCTTTGATGCTGTGTTCTGGAAGATGCGGCTTCAAAACCTCCAGATCGCGCAGGGTTACTGACGACAGGGCCGATGGATCATCCGCAAAAGCGTCAAGGTCTCCATAGCCACCGTTGGCATGCACAACTGCCCTGTCATTCCAGTTGAGGAGATTATCCTCTACATCCTCGTTCTGGTGCATTTGATGAGACATGGCGTTCCTTTCGGATGAGGCTTATCGACAATGATCAAGCCGGTCGATGTTCAAAAACAGGTTTTCAAGTGCAGATTTGTGCAGGTTTGCTAGTCATGCGCGAATATGCAACTTTTTTATTATCCTCAATATCCACTGCGTTGGCAAATACGGGGTGCCTTGGAGCGATTCGCATACTCCAATCGTATTTTAACTTTGAGTTAAGTCTTGCCCAATTATCGATTGCGCTATGGTCCAAATATCAGGTTCTGCCATGGTGTCAATAAGTCTATCGATGCTGTGTCATGAACTATGGGATACAACATCTTATCGGCTACCACTCCATGCAAGCCCCCCCCCCCTGGATTCTTTCGAAAGCGTTGTGCAGGACACAGAGTGCTACGAGTCCAGGCACGGGAAGGGGGATGTAAGCCCTCTCGACAATGAACTTTTCGGTTTCCTTGTCTTGTATACGTGACACCTGAAAATGGGTTGCTCGATAAGCCGCACGACGCAACAGGAAAGAGGAACACGTGAATACCTTGAGCAAGAATCCGGCAAACATGTTCGAGCGACTGGTTCCTGGACATAGTAAGTGTCACCGCCGCATTGAGGATTTGCCCACTGGAGTTGAGCTCTTTGCGGCTGGTCGGTCGGAAGCCGGGCGAGAACAGCTGATGCAGAATACGGCTGGCATGAGAGAATCTAAGCAGAACGGGAACGGAAGGAAACGCACATGTGCGAGTACGGATCGCTGAGCACCAAACAACTTGCCGGGCTCCTGTACTCCATGGGCCGCACCTTTGATGGGCTGCAGTCGACTTTCATGGCCACTGAGGAGTTCCTGCGCACCGGCAATCCCCAGGTCGTCAATTCCAAGGCCGACTACAACCTTCTGCTAGATTTGCGGCAGGCCGCGGACTACACCCTGCACTACGACTATGCTCGCGAGCCGATCGACCTGGCCTACGTGAAGTCCATCAACGCGCAGTTGACAAGGACTGCTGCCATGGAACCAGGCAAGCTGCGCGACGAACGCACCCCCGTCATGGTCAGCACCCCTTTGGGGAGGTACGAGCCACCCGTGCCTGATTCTGCCACCATTGCATCCCTGATAAAAAGCACCGTTGGGGGAGCAACTGGAGAAGACATCCTGGAAGATGCGGTGCGTCTTTTTGCCGGACTGGCCAAGTTGCAGCCATTTGGCGACGGCAATAAGAGGACTGCGCTGCTCGCCGGCAATGGGCTGCTGATCGCGCATGGCGACCGGCATCCGCTCACTGTGCCCACCAGTGATAAGGACAGGACCTGGTTCAACCGGGAGCTGGCCGCTTATTATCTCAACAGCGATCAGACGATCATTCGTCACTTGGCCAAGTGGAACAGGCAGCATGTATTGCAGGCTGAGCATTGGGATAACAGGGACGATATGTCATCCTCAGATGGACGTCCCTGACCTGTAACGCCCCTCGCTTTGGGCTGGTAATGGTCAAACGAGCACAGTGATCAGCACATGGTGTTAGTCAGGCATGACCTCGTCGACTGCTCTGACTTCGGTGGCATACCCGGCAGCTGTATCAGCCAGACCGCGTATAAGCTCGACTAGCGGCACCGAAACCTCCTCCAATGTACATGTGCGGAAGCTAGTAGCGGGGGATACCCGTTGGCGATTCGCCAGAATATGGAAAGCCTTAGGGTTGGGAAATGGTTGCGGAGAGCAAGGCCAAGTACTTCCTTATGCCTGAACCTTTAGGGTGCCCCGGATGCGATTCGAACGCACGACACCTTCTTTAGGAGAGAAGTGCTCTATCCCCTGAGCTACCGGGGCAACGGAAACTACTGTACCACGAAGTGGGACTTGGGCAGGTCGCTGGTGTGCGGGCTAGCACCGTTCCCTTTCTGGAGAAGTTAGGTTCATATACCCGTCCGCCATATGGTCGTGGTTTACAATTGCTCAACGGTCGAGCTGACTGTGTGTTCCTTGGAAGGGGACCGGGTCGGCGATGATTTTCTGGAGGAGACCATGGCGAGATTCAGACAGTCCTTCCTGGTGAGGCACGTCTTTGGGTGGGTGGCCAGGCTGCTGGCGTTGGCCAGCTTGCTGGCTCTGGCGGCGCGTGCCTGTCCGGCATGGCTGTCGTCGATCCCATATTTGCCGGATCTGGCCGCTCTGACGCCCTGGTTCATCCTCTTGGGTCTGTTGGCCCTGCTCCTGGCTCTGATGTCTTCACGATGGTTCACGGCTTTGGTTCTTATCGCCGCCTTGGCCTTGAATGTCTACTGGCAGTATCCCTTCTACCAGGAAGGACCCGAGCTCAATGGCCAAGCTGATCAGCTCGTAGCTCTTGAGCATCCCGACCGATACGACGATGTGGCCCGGGTCATGACGCTGAACGTCTACAAAGGACAGGCCGATGCCGATCAGGTAGTCAAGACTGTCAGCGACAACCGGGTCGAGGTGCTGGCTCTGCAAGAGGTCAGCAAGGATTTTGTGGACCGTCTGCACAAGGCCGGCATCGACCGCTATCTGCCCCACGAGCAGCTTTCCACATCTTCGAAGGAATACGCCAACGGTCTTTGGACGGCCGCGCCAATGCAGTCGCCCTCAAGGGACGACGTGGGATCTCGCTCCTCCATGATGCCGGCGGCCAGCATCGACTTCGGCAGAGGCAAGACCAGCGTCAGATTTGTCTCGGTCCATACCACCTCGCCGCAACCTGGCAGTTGGAATGCCTGGCGACGCAGCGTGTCCGACCTGGGAAAGCTGCGAAACCACGAGCACACCCGATACGTGCTGATGGGAGACTTCAACGCAACTTATGACCATGCGGTCTTCCGAGACATGTTAGGGGAGCGGTTCAGCGATGGGGCACGTCAGGCCGGGCATGGCATGAGCATGACCTGGCCGGCTGACAGGGCCCCATTGCCCAGGTTGGCGGCCATCGATCATGTTGTGGTGGACCGTGACATCAGAGCTAATCAGCTGCAGGCCGTACCTATTGCAGGTTCGGATCATGCAGCCCTGCTGGCCACGGTGATGGTGGAGTAGGGAACTTCAGGCATCCAAGTTGGATTGTGTGCCAGCCTGGGCTCCGGCGCTGGCCTGCTCCTGCTGGGCGGCATCGAGCTTGGCTCGCACCTGGCCTAGCAGCTCCTGGGCTCGCTTGGCCAAAGCCTCGCCGATTTCCCATTGACGCATGGAGGCATCCAGGTCCAGGCCGCCGGCCTCCAGAGCTTGAACCGCCTGGATCAGCTGGTCTCGGGCCTGCTCATAGGGCAGTTTGGCGATGGTATCGCGTTCCTTCTGGCTCAAGGCCGAAGCCAGTACAGGTTGTTCCTCGCTCTGCTCCTTGGTCTGCGCCTCGTCGGTGTCGCTCATGCCTGCTCCTCTTCTTATCTGGTGAGTTGATCAAATTCCTCAATACTGTGGATGATTATTGCGGACGATTATATGTGACTGACCTCGTGGAATCGGTCACTGCCCGTTGACGACCTTGGTCTCGATTCGGCCCTCTTTGACGGTCAAAGTCAGATCCTGATCGGCCTGAACCTGCTGGGGGCTGATGATCACCTTCCCGTCCAGGGCCTGCACGACTGCGTATCCGCGGTCCAGCGTGGATTGGGGGGAGAGAGCGGTCAGCGAGGACTGGAGCTTCTCCACGGTCAAGGAGGCATCGTCCACGATCCGCCGCAGGGCAATGTCCAGGCGAACCAAGGATTCGTCAACCAACCGCTGGGGCTTGTCCAGCATGGTCTGCGGTTTGGTCAGGCTGGGGCGGTTGGCATATCCCTCAATCAAACGCGTCTCGCCTTGGACCATATTTTCGATACGCGCGTTTATGCGCATTCGGGCCTCCTGGATGATTCCCTCCTGCTCGACCAGGTCGGGCACCACTCGCTTGGCTGCATCAGTAGGGGTGGAGGCGCGCAGATCCGCCGCCAGATCGATAAGGGTCCAGTCGTCCTCGTGGCCGATGGCCGAGACGATGGGGGTGACGCATGCTGCCGTGGCCCGGACTACCGACTCGTCCGAAAATCCGAGCAGATCCTCGAAGCTGCCGCCGCCCCTGGCTACGATGATCACATCCACAGCAGGATCAGCATCCAGCTTTTGGATGGCCTCGACCACCTCGGGCGGGCACTGGGGACCCTGAACGTGGGCGTGCACCACGGAGAATTCGATAGTGGGCCAGCGCAGACGGGCGTTGGTGATCACATCCCCCTCGGCTCTGGCCTTCGGTGCGCAGATCAGGCCGATGCGCCGGGGGAATTCGGGCAGAGGAACCTTGTTCTCCGCATCGAAGAGTCCCTCGCCCTTGAGCTTGCGCCTGAGCTGATCGATCTGCTCCTTTAAATCCCCGGTGCCTACACGTTTGATCCGGTCGGCCATGAAGCTCAAACGGGTCTGTTTGATCCACAGGTCGGGCCGCCCGTGCACCACCACACGGTCGCCCTGGCGGAATTCCCTGGCTTGGGTGGCGAAGGCACGGAAGCCCATGACGTTGATAGAGATGTCCTCGAAGTTGTCGCGCAGGGTCAGATAGGCGGAACCGGTCCGGCGGGTATTGATCTCCACGATCTGGCCCTCCACCCAGGCTCCGGGCCAGCGGGCCACTGCGTCGTGGTACTTCTGACTGAGCACACTGACGGGCCAGGGGTCTTCCTCGGTGGTATCTCGTGCCAGGCGGGGCAGCTGATCCAAGGGCTTGGGGGCCAGTCCTGACGATGCTGGTCCAGCAGGTGCGCCCATTGATCCCTGCATGCTCGAACCCATGTATGCTCGCACCTGATGCCTCCTGACCTTCGATTCCGCCAGCCCGACCAACTCATCTGGCATAGCCTGTACAAGGCGGTATTCGGGTTGGTCGGAGAAGGAAATGTTCTTTCAGGGTCTCTCAATACGGGGACAATTCCATATACTCTGCAAGTCCTCTACAGGTCCTCTGCCGGCTGCTCCTGAGTCGATTTCGCCGAGGGCACAGCGGCATTTTCCCACTTGCAAGGAGGCTGGGACCGAGGGGAAAGCGTGGAGGGCAAAGGTTGCAACCAATGCTTGGATGCAGCTGCACTAGTCTATGGTTTGCCTGTACCGGCAGCAGTTTTGCTGGCGACTGTGTCAAAGGTGACAGTCTTGATTCCCCGATATTGCAAAAGTTATTCACGCTCTGGCGGTAGCATAAATAAAGCAAGCCGGATATGATGTGGTGTCTGCTTTTCAACCCCATCATGCGGCGGTCTCACGGATTGAGGTTGTTTCATGTCTGATGGCGTCGACATAGCGGGTCGATATAAGGGCACAGGACCGCGGGATCTCCTGCGTGTGGGTTTGGACATCGGTTCCACCACAGTCAAGGCCGTGGTTCTTGGCACAGGGGACAGGCTGGATCAGGCGCTTTTCAGCGACTATCGCCGCCACCACGCCAATGTGCGGCAGTGCGTGGCGGAACTGGTCACGGATATCAAGCTTTCCCTGTCACGGGTTGGTCTGGCCGGCAATCCCATCAGCCTGGTGATCACCGGCTCGGGCGGGTTGGAACTGGCCAGCCAGCTTCAGGCCGAGTTCGCCCAGGAGGTCATCGCCGAGACCGAGGCCATCAACGCCACCTATCCCGAAGGGGATGTGATTATCGAGCTGGGCGGCGAGGATGCCAAGATCACTTACCTGAAGCCTACTCCGGAGCAGCGGATGAACGGATCCTGCGCAGGAGGGACCGGAGCCTTCATCGATCAGATGGCGACTCTGCTCAACACCGATGCTTCAGGCCTGAACGATATGGCCTCCAAATACAAGACCATTTATCCCATCGCATCGCGTTGCGGGGTCTTCGCCAAGTCCGACCTGCAGCCCCTGATCAACGATGGAGCCGCCAAGGAGGACCTGGCCGCGTCAATCTTCAACGCCGTTGCCACACAGACTATATCCGGGCTGGCCTGCGGACGTCCCATCCGCGGCAACGTGATCTTCTTGGGTGGGCCCCTCTTCTTTATGAGCGAGCTGAGGGAAGCCTTCAAGCGGATCCTCCAGGACAGGGTCAGCCGCTATATCATCCCTGAAAACGCGCACCTCTATGTGGCCTATGGCGCTGCCATCATGGCTGGTCGTCAGGAGCAGGACGACCAGGATAATGCAGCGCAGGTCAAGACCGACTACTCGCCAGAAACCGATGTGAACGACCCCTTCGGTCCGGCTTGGGGGCTGGACCAGGCGGAGGTCGACAAGGCGCGGTCCGAAAAGGCTTCGAGCCTGGACAAGATGGCTCTGCAGGATGCCATGCAGGACGGCCGCACCACTACCTTGGTGGACGGTGAGAATAAGGTTCCGGCGACAGAAACCGCCAAAAATGCCATCCAAAATCAAGAGATGAACTTTGATCTGACATCGCTGGATGGCGTCCTCTCAGCCCTGAAGGGCCTGGAGAACATGCCATCCACGGCCAGAACGATACGCCCGCTCTTCCTGAACGAAGACGAGCGCAAGGAGTTCAACGACCGGCATGGTGCCGAGATCATCCCCACCGGGGATCTGTCTGGGGCCAAGGGGCCGCACTTCCTGGGCATTGATGCGGGCAGCACCACCATCAAGGCCGTCCTGATCAACGACGACAAGACCATCGTCTGGTCCACCTACGGAGTGCATAAGGACAGTCCGCTGATCGCCGCCGCCAACATCGTCAAGGAGGTCAGGAAGTCCCTGCCGGAGGGTGCCTATATCGCCCGTGCCTGCGCAACCGGATATGGTGAGGGCCTGGTCAAGGCCGGCCTGCATGTTGACGAGGGTGTGGTCGAAACCATGGCCCACTATCGTGCAGCTGAGGAGATCAGCCCCGGCGTTACCTCGGTCATCGACATCGGCGGGCAGGATATGAAGTACATCGCCGTCAACGATGGGGTCATCGATTCGATTTGCGTCAACGAGGCTTGCTCGGCCGGCTGCGGATCCTTCCTGCAGACTTTCGCCCAGTCCATGGGCATCAGTATCCAGGAGTTCACCAAGCAGGCGCTGGCCTCCGAAGCCCCTACTGATTTGGGCTCCCGCTGCACAGTCTTCATGAACTCCTCGGTCAAGCAGGCTCAGAAGGAGGGCGCTTCCCCGGAGGACATCGCCGCCGGGCTCTGCTACTCGGTGGTCAGGAACGCCCTCTACAAGGTCATCAAACTGCGTGATGCCAATGCCCTTGGGCCGGTGGTCGTGGTCCAGGGAGGGACCTTCCTCAATGATGCTGTTTTGCGGGCCTTTGAGCTCCTGACCGGTCGCAAGGTGACCAGGCCCAATATCGCTGGGCTCATGGGAGCCTATGGCGCTGCGCTGACGGCCCGTATGCACTGCCCACAGAATGAAGAAATCGCGGATTTTGCTGCAGTCAGCTCCCAGATGGCCCACCCTTCAGTGAACGTGGTCGACGGGGGAAAGTCCGTGGGCAGCACGCCCACTACCCCTAATATGGCTCCGGCTTCCACCACGTCAAGGTTGTCGCCGGCCGCCGCCAACAAGATTGGCGCAAACGCCTCGGCCAACGTTGCCTCCAAGAACGACAAGAGCTTCAAGACGACCCTGCCTGGTCTGAAAGTGGAGAACGGCCATGTGGTCAGCTCCATACTGGCAGGGGACGATCTGGATAACCTCTCCATGACCACCACCCACGATGTCTGCAAGCTCTGCCAGAACCACTGCAAGCTGACCATCACCGAATTCGAGGATGGCGGCCGCTATGTGACCGGGAATCGCTGCGAACGTGGCGGAGACAAGAACAGGAAGCGCTCCGACAGGCCCAACCTCTACGACTTCAAGTACAAGCGGGCCTTCGCCTACCGTCGGCTGACCCCGGACAAGGCCACCAGGGGCGATATCGGCATCCCCCGTGTGCTCAACATGTATGAGGACTACCCCTTCTGGTTCACCCTGCTGACCTCACTGGGCTTCCGGGTCATGATCTCTGGGCGGTCCAATCACGAGCTCTTCGAGAGCGGGATGGAGTCCATCGCCTCCGAGAACATCTGCTACCCGGCCAAGCTGGTCCACGGGCACATTCACTCCCTGGTCGACAAGGGCATCAAGACCATTTTCTATCCCTGCGTCACCTATGAGCAGGAGCTGGTTCCCGATACGGACAACCACTACAACTGCCCCATCGTGGCCAACTACCCGGTGGTGATCGAGGCCAACATGGCCGAGCTCAAGGAGAACGGCGTCCGCTTCATGCGGCCCTACTTCAACCTGTCCAACAAGGAGAAGATGGTCGAGCGGATCGTCAAGGTCTTCGACTGGGCCAAGGTGAGCGAGGAAGAGGCCCGGACGGCTGTCCAGGAAGCCTACCGTGAGGATGCCCGGTTCAAGGAGGACGTCCGCCAGGAGGGGCTTCGTGCCCTGGCCTACATGCAGGAATACGGGGTCAAGGGCGTGGTCCTGTCGGGTCGCCCATACCATGTGGACCCCGAGGTCAACCACGGCATTCCCGAGACCATCTGCTCCCTGGGCATGGCCGTGCTTTCAGAGGATTCGATCTGCGAGCTGGACGTGCATAAACTGCCCAAGCTGAGCGACTACATCATTCCGGCGGCGGGGGAGCGGGCCCTGGCCTCCAACAATCCCACGGCCGCCAAGTTCCGCAAGACCGTGCCGGGCTTTGGTGACGACCATCAGAAGATGCCTCTGAGGGTGACCGACCAGTGGGCCTACCACTCCAGGCTCTATTCAGCAGCCAGGTTCGTCTCCGAGTATCCTGACCTGCAGTTGGTCCAGCTGGTCAGCTTCGGATGCGGCGTGGATGCCATCACCACCGACCAGGTCCAGGAGATCCTGGCCGACAAGGGCGATGTCTACACGCAGCTGAAGATCGACGAGGTCTCCAACCTGGGTGCAGCCAAGATCCGTCTGCGCTCGCTGAAGGCCGCCATGGACGAACGCCACCAGCGGGATCTGAACCAGGAGGACAGCGAAGACCAGAAGGAAGTCCCAGCCAAGGAGCAGGCGCCTGCCAAGGTCGCGGCCAAGGATAATGTCATGGTCGAGAATGTTGACACATCGACTGACCTGGTTCAGGCGGAGGCGCAGGCGAAGAAATCATCCGACTCTCAAGATTCGCGAGACCTTGCCAGCCATATTGAAGCAGTGGATGCGGATGCGACTGACAAGCCGGAATCGGGCGGATTCCGGTCTACCAATGCACAGAAGATCAACCTGTCCCAGCGCAAGGCCGACATTGCGGCTATGGCCCGGTTTGTGGCTCTGCACGACAAGAGCGACCAGGGTCTGATAGGCCTCCATCCCATGGGCATCAGGCCCATCCGGGAGACTATGGCCTCAAAGCAGAAGGAGCAGGAAGCCGACAACCAGGGCAAAAATGTTCAGGCTAGCGGAGCCGCTGCCAAGCCGACCCTGTCCAAGTACGCCACTGAGCATCGCTTCACCAAGGAAATGGGGCATAAATTCACAGTGGTAGCGCCGCAGATGTCTCCGGTGCACTTCTCCCTCCTGGAGGCGGTCTTCTCCAGTGCCGACTACCACTTCGAGCTCCTGAAGCATGCCACGGCAGAAGACATCAACACCGGGGTTAAGTACGTCAACAACGATGCCTGCTTCCCTGCCATCATCGTGGTGGGGCAGCTGGTCAACGCCTTCCTGTCCGGCAGATTCGACCCGCACAAGTGCGCGGTAATCGTCACCCAGACCGGCGGCATGTGCAGGGCCACCAACTACTATGGCCTTCTGCGCAAGGCCATGGCTGATGCGGGCTATGGCTACGTCCCGATCATTACGCTGAGCGTCCAGGGATTCCGGGCCAACCCTGGTCTTCAGGTAACCCCAGCCCTGCTGCACCGCGCCGTCAAGGCCTTCTATCTGGGCGATGCCATGATCGAGTGCCTGCTCAGGGTTCGCCCCTACGAGCAGGAGCCCGGATCAGCCAACAAGCTCTACAAGCTCTGGGACACGATCTGCAAGGAAACCATCGAGCACCACGGGTACTCCAAGACTGCCAAGAAGGTGTACGGCCACGGCTATCTGCCCTATGGCACGCTGATGAAGCGGATGATCCGGGCCTTCGACCAGCTGCCGCTGCGCAATATTCCCCGCAAGCCCCGGGTGGGCGTAGTCGGGGAGATTCTGGTCAAGTACCATCCCGATGCCAACAACCACGTGGTTGACCTGATTGAGAGCCAGGGCTGCGAGGCCGTGCTCCCCGGTGTCTGCGACTTCATGGTCAACGGCATCTCCAACGCCGAATGGAATGAAGAGATGCTGGGGACAGGCGGCCAGGTGGGTGTCAAGAAGATCGTCCTCAAGGCTGCGGATGTCTACCGTGCCCCGATGATTGCCGGCTTCAAGGCTTCCCATGGGAAGTTCGACATCCCCGCCCACATCAGCGATCTGAGGGAGAAGGCCGCCTCGGTCACCTCCTTGGGTGTTCAAGCCGGAGAGGGCTGGCTCCTGACTGGAGAGATCATCGAGCTTATTCAGTCCGGTGCTCCCAACATCGTCTGCGCACAGCCCTTCGCGTGCCTGCCCAACCATGTGACTGGACGTGGCATGTTCGGCAAAATACGCAGGACCTACCCGGAGGCCAACATTGTCTCGATTGACTACGATCCCGGCGCCTCGGAGGCCAACCAGCTCAACAGGATCAAGCTGATGATCGCCGCTGCCAAGAAGCCGGGCGACCAGCAAAAGCTCAGCCAGGACCATAAAGCCGACGACGGCTTCCAAGCAACGGAGGCGACCGGTCTGGATGCGGGGCAGGCAGCACCCGTCCAGGACGAGGAGAAGGTTCTGGAGAGCCTGTAGCCGCTAGGCCGAGGCCGGTGTTTGGAGCCAACGCGTCGGCCTCGGAACTGCTGAACCACGAAGATCAAGGAAATAGGGGGGTTCCCATGACCAGCCGCGAAGAGATCAAGGCTCTGCTGGATACCGACCAGATATACATTGCCGATACACCCGAAATGAAGCAGGTCCAGGACGCCCAGCAGGATCTGGTCTTCGAATTCAATGCCTGTCGTCCCAGCCAGGTGGAAAAGAAGCAGGATCTCTGCAAGCAGATGTTCGGTTCATTCGGCGAAGGAAGTTGGATTGAGGGGCCAGTGCGGGCCAACTGGGCCTGCAACACCTACTGGGGGAGCAAATGCTATGCCAACTTCAACCTGGTTCTGGTAGACGATGGACGCATTGACATAGGCGACCACACCATGTTCGGGCCCAACGTCACCATCGTCACCACCGGGCACACCATTCGCCCCGATATACGTTCCTATGGAACGCCCCAGTTCACGGTTCCGGTCAACATCGGCAGGAATGTGTGGATCGGAGCAGGCGCCATCATCATGCCGGGAGTGACCATCGGAGACAACACGGTCATCGGGGCAGGATCCCTGGTCACCAAGGACATCCCTTCCGACGTGGTCGCCTACGGCCATCCCTGCAAGGTCGTCCGCCCCATCAATGACCACGATTATGAATTCTTCTGGAGGGATCGCCGGTTTCATCCGCCTTATGATGCCCGGCCCTTCATAATGGATTAGGCGGGTTGATTGAGAGCTGGCTCCCTGGATTCCTCTGCAGTCTGGTGTCTGGCATCCGTGTGCTGGTTTAATTCCGGCGGGCACGGTTTTAGCCTCGGCGATGCCTGGGTTTGATCAGCTCCTTGAACCGGTCCCATTCTCGGACGTAGCCGATTCTCGGCTCACGTACCGTTGAGGGTATACGGCAGCCTTACTCATGGCTATTGTTTCGCTCTGCCGGGATGTGTCTTTATCCTGGTGACTGAAACATCAAGTGACCTGTTCTCTCCGGGTATTCCGGCTGGGTGAATGGGCATATAGGAACGCTATGCAAAGGAGCAGAAGATTCATGAATAAGAAGGCAAAACTGATCTGGATAGCAACCACTCGCCAGCAAGCCATGCAGGAACATCCTCTGGCACTTTCGACTCTGGAGTCATCGCCCGATCTGGAATGCACCGGCGGTAAGTTGCAGGCTCTGCGAGGGTTTGGCGGCTGCTTCAATGAGCTGGGGTGGCTGCCCTTGCAGGAGTTGGGGGAGGAGAAACGTGAGGGGGTCATCCGTGAGCTCTTCAGCCCTGATGAGCTGAATCTGACCTTCAACAGGACCCCGGTCGGCGCCAACGACTTCGCCGCGAGCTGGTACAGCTACGACGAGACCGACGGCGACTACGACCTGGAGCATTTCAGCGTCGACCACGACGAGCAGACCCTGATTCCATACATCCGACAGGCCCAGAGGTATCAGCCGAACATGGGACTGTTCGCCAGCCCCTGGAGTCCGCCCACCTGGATGAAACGGCCCAAGGTCTATAATTTCGGGCGAATCGACATGAGCGAGCGCAATCTCACTGCATATGCCCGCTATCTTCTGGAATATGTGCGCGAGTATGATCGCCGTGGCATCCACATTGATCAGCTGCATGTGCAGAACGAGGTTTTTGCGGACCAGAAGTTCCCCTCCTGCCTCTGGTCCAGCGAGGACATGCGCATCTTCATCCGTGACCATCTGGGCCCCCTCTTCGCCAAAGAGGCATCGGATACGGCCATCTTCCTGGGGACGCTCAATGGTCCCGAGGATATGGAGTTCGGCCCCGAAGGCATGATCCTGGAGAACTACAACCGGTATGTGGACAACATCCTTTTCGATGAGGACTGCCGTAGGTATATCGCCGGCATCGGTTACCAGTGGGCCGGCCAGCATGTTATCGAGCGCACCCATCAGTCCTGGCCTGAGATTGAGCTGGAGCAGACCGAGTCCGAATGTGGCATGGGCGGCAACACCTGGGAGTACGCCGAATACGTTTTCTCGCTGGTCAACCGGTATCTTCGTGCTGGAGCCACCTGCTATACCTACTGGAACATGGTCCTGGGCCAGGGCATATCCACCTGGGGCTGGCGGCAGAACTCCCTCTTCTCCGTCGACACCACAACCGGCCAGGTCAGGCGAAATCCCGAGTACTACGTCATACGCCACTACTCGCACTATGTGCGCCCGGGCGCTCGCCTGCTGGATACTCGCGGCCATTTCAGTTCCATGGCCACCGCCTTCGAAAATCCGGATGGATCGGTCGTTGTCGTGGCCCAGAACGCCCTGGACCGCGCTATGCCCTTCTCCTTCTCTGGACCCGGAGGGGATAGCGAAAGGAGCCAAGGTTTCCAAGTGACCCTGGAGCCACGATCTTTCAACACCTTCGTCCTATGAATTGAATCTCGTGGATTAAGATTGGAGTTCATCATGTCAGACCACGTGGTTCGGACCACGGACCACCCAGCTTTCCAAGGTAACAGGCGCCTTCCGGACAGGCTCATCTTCGGATGCTCCTACTATGATGAATATATGGTTTATGAGCGGGTGGACAAGGACATGTCCATGATGAAGTCCGTCGGTATCACAACAATGCGTATTCCCGAATCCACTTCGGGAACCTTGGAGTCTTAGCTCGGTGTATTCGATTTCAGCCATGTGGGCCGAGTACTGGATGCCGAAAGGCGCCTCGGCATCCAGGTCATCGTGGGTACACCCACCCATGCCGTCCCCGTCTGGCTGGCAAGGACTCCCTGACCACCATATAAGAAAGCGGGAATTATAAGCTAGACGGATGACAGAATCTGAGGCCTGTCCTAATCCGGGATCCGCGACCCCTCTGCGTAGACTAGAGTGGTGATAATGAGGCATAGAGTTTCGTACGCTCACCTGGGTGCGAAGGTGAACCCAAAACATGTGGCCAGCCTGGTCGACTACTTCGAATCCGGGTGCAAACCTGACAGCGAATTCCGCTATGGTGTCGAAATAGAGCATCTGCCTGTGCGCAGAGGGGACGACAAGGCTGCCGGTTATTATGGCCGGGACGGCGTGGAAAACCTTCTGAAGGATTTGCGCCCCTACTACAGGCATGAAGAGGAGTACTGGGAGAATGGCCACCTTCTGGGTCTGGGCAGACCGCTGATGAAGGTCTCCCTGGAACCGGGGAGTCAGGTCGAATCATCCATAGGGCCCTGTGGAACCCTGGGTGAGTTGGTTGATCTCTACCAGTCCTTCCGTCAGGAACTTGACCCGATTGCCTCCAGAATGGGATTCCGCCTGGTTAACTACGGCTATCAGCCACGGTCCGGCTATGCCGATATCAAAGTGGTCCCCAAGGACCGCTATGCGGCCATGACCGACTACCTAGGTCGAGTGGGTCAGTATGGCCTCTGTATGATGAGGTGTTCGGCATCCACGCAGGTAAGCATCGACTATCGGGATGAGGCCGATGCCGTAGCCAAGCTCAGGGTGGGAACCGCACTGGGGCCAGTGATCTCATGGTTCTTCAAGAATTCACCTTGGTTCGAGGGCGGACCCAACCCCTATCCCCTCCTACGTCAGAGAATCTGGGATTTCACCGACTTCCAGAGAACCAACATATCCCCCGGCCTCTTCGATCCTGACTTTGGCTGGGAGGATTACGCGGTGGATCTCTTGTCGACCCCGCTCATGTACGTGGATTTGACACATACGCCCGAAGCGGCCGGGTTGGAACAGGAAGGTCTTCGTCGTGTGGCCTTCAAGGACAACGCTGCGGATGTTTACCCGGACCGCCGCCTAAACGACTACGAGGTGGGTCACATCCTATCCACCCACTTCAATGACGTCCGTTTGAAGAAGATTGTGGAACTCAGGCATTGGGACTCTTTACCCATAGCCCGAGCGATTCGTCTGACCGGAGTGGTCGGGGACACTTTCTACGACCAAGCCCAGTTTGAGCGGTTGACGGCTTTCTGTTCTCAGCTGGAGGAAGCTGACGTTTTCGCAGCCAAGGCCGACCTCCAGGCTAGGGGATCCCAGGCCAGGCCCTACGGACGATCGCTGGATGAGTGGGGAAACCTGCTTGGTGTGGAAGACAGCCTGGACAATCTGCCCGGCGACCCGGTACACCCTGATGTCTTCCAGGTCTAGGGTGGGCGTTCTGGTTCGGCCGGGTTCATGCCCCAGAACGACTGTGGCGATGTGAATGGGATTCTGTCCCTCAGCGATAGCCGCTCCAGGTGGGCAGGGGGAAGATGACCTCCTCACAGGCGGCCCAGAGCTGATTAAGGTCCTGACCGGGGGTGCGCAACCAGCGCAGCTGGATTCCGTCCATCATGCTGTATCCAGCTTGGAGTAATGGACGCAGACTTGTGCCCTCCGGCAGGGCCCACCGAATATTCATGGCAGTGTCAATACTGCCGCGCTCGCGGTCCTCGAAATAGGAATGTGCTGGGTGGTGGGGATCAAGGGCCTCGGCGCTCAGGGTCGAGAACATGTGGACCAGAGCTGGGCGACCGGCGTTGATGGCGACCACCTGCCGCCACATTTCGGCCAGGAGGGGTTGGTTCTTGCTCCTGATGAGGCGGTCCAGCACCCGGTCCGTCTCGGAGTCGTATATCTCGTTCATTACTAGGTGCAGGAGGCCGTCCTTGCTGCCTACATGATGGAGGACACCGGCCTTGGTCATGTGAACCCGGTCGGCTATACCCTGCAGGGTGGTCCCGTAATATCCCCTCATGCCGAAGGATGCGACTGCAGCCTCGATGATGGCCTGCCTGCTGGCGCGCCCGCGTCGGCGGGGCAACCCATCATCTGCTCTTTTGCCGCTGTCCCTGTCCGCCATCGCAGTCTCTTTCCGCCCCCACTGGCTAGTTCAGTCCAAACCACCCGGTCAGGAACTCAGTTATAGGAAGGTTACCAACCATCTGGTTACCTGTGAAGCCATGCGTCGGTGGTGTGTCGACCCTATGAAAATGCTAATCTACCTACCAATTGGTCAGTTCCACGAGACTCGTCAGATTGGCCCTCTTGACCCTGGCTTGGCTTTCCGGGATGGGCTCCGGAAGGGTCTTGGGCAGAGTACGGACCTGCACGACTGGCTGAGAGATACACCGAGTGTGTATGCGAAAAGGAACGTAACAGGCAAGGAAGCATGGAGCGGAGAGTATGAGTAACACAGAATATCCCACAGTCAAAGATTTGACCCTTGAGGAGAAGGCCAGTCTGACATCGGGGCAGGATGCCTGGCACCTGCAGTCGGTGGAAGGCAAGGGGATCCCCGGGTACATGATCACCGACGGCCCCCATGGCTTGCGCAAGGCCGACAGTTCTACAGGCAATGTGGATGTGAACCAATCGGTCCCCGCCACCTGCTTCCCACCGGCTGCGGGAATGGCCAGCTCTTGGGACCCGGACCTTGTTGACCGGGTGGGTCAGGCCATGGCCGAGGAGTGTATCCAAGAAAAGGTGGCGGTTATCCTGGGCCCCGGCGTGAACATCAAACGCAATCCCCTTGGTGGCCGTTGCTTCGAATTCTGGTCGGAAGACCCCTATTTGGCTGGCCACGAGGCAGTGGGAATCGTCACCGGCGTCCAGTCCAAGGGGGTGGGAACCTCGCTGAAGCACTTCGCCGTCAACAACCAGGAGACCAACCGAATGCACGTGTCGGCCAGGGTGGGTCAGCGTGCCCTACGTGAGATATATCTACCGGCCTTTGAACACATCGTCAAGGCCGCCCAGCCTTGGACGGTCATGTGCGCCTACAATCGTGTCAACGGGGTCCATGCCGCCCAGGACAGCTGGCTCCTCACCAAGGTTCTGCGGGACGAGTGGGGGTTCAAGGGGATCGTAATGAGCGACTGGGGGGCCGACCATGATCGGGTGGCATCCCTCAATGCTGGTCTGAACCTGGAGATGCCACCCAGCTTCACCGATGACCAGGTCGTCAAAGCGGTACAGGATGGCCGCTTGTCCGAAAAACAACTGAACCGGATGGCTCAGGGGATGATTGACCTGGTCAACAAGACCCGTCCGGCCATGCAGACCCAGGGCTATAAATACGACGTGGAGGCCCACAATCAGGTAGCGCGTCAGGCAGCCCTGGAATCCATGGTCCTTCTCAAGAATGAGGGGGGTATTCTTCCGGTCAAGCAGGGAGAATCCGTGGCTGTGATCGGCGAGTTCGCCCGCACCCCCCGCTATCAGGGTGGCGGATCCTCCCACATCACCCCGACCAGGATCACCAGTTTCCTGGATGCCGCGGCAGACAGGGGACAGGTCGTTGACTTCGCCCCCGGGTTCACCCTTGATGAGGCTGAACAGGACCAGAGCCTGACGAACCAGGCACTCCAGGCCGCCTCCAAGGCCGATAAGGTTCTTCTCTTCATGGGGCTCCCCGAGGAGGCCGAGTCTGAGGGATTCGACAGGAAAACCCTGGACATCCCCGCCAAACAAATCGAGCTCCTGGAGGCCATCTCCGGTATCAACCCAAACGTTGCAGTCATACTCTCCAACGGATCCGTGGTCTCTCTGACCCCCTGGAGGGACCAGGCCAGAGGGATCATCGAGGCCTGGCTCCTGGGTCAGAACGGCGGGCAGGCCCTGGCTGACGTAATATACGGGGATGTCTCTCCGTCGGGCAAGCTGGCCCAGACCATCCCCATGGACCTCTATGACGACCCCTCCATGGTCAACTGGCCTGGTGAGGAAGGCCATGTGGACTACGGTGAGGGCATCTATGTGGGCTATCGCTACTATGACACCTTCCACAAGGAGGTGGCCTACCCCTTCGGCTTTGGTCTGAGTTACTCCGAATTCAAGATTGACGATATCCGCGCCCTTCCTGACGGAAGGGGAGGAGTGCGTGTGACGGCACGGGTGAGCAACCTATCAGACGTGGACGGCGCCCAAGTGGTTCAGGTCTATGTGGCTCCGCGCTCGCATCGGGTCTCACGCCCGGTCCACGAACTCAAAGGGTTTAGGAGGGTTTTCCTGAAGGCAGGTCAGAGCGCTGAAGTTGTCATCGACTTGGATTCCCGGGCCTTTGCATACTGGTCGGAGGCATATGGCGACTGGCATGTGGAGAAAGGGACCTATGGAATCCAGGTGGGCTCCTCCAGCCGCGACATAAGCGCACAGGTGGACGTGGACCTGCCCGGCGACGGCAAGCGACTTCCCCTGAACGAATGGTCCACCCTGCGCGAATGGGAGGATGATCCGGTCGGTGGGCCCATCGTCCAGAAGATGAAAGCAGAGGGGGAGGCCGGCCATCTGCCTAAGTTGGACGATGCGGATGATTCTCCCGCCTCTTTCCTGGCTGGCATGCCGATTAATTCATTTTCCGTCCTGGTTGGCGAAGGAGGTACGAGGATGACCTCCTTCCTCTTAGATGAATACGCGCGCCAGACCGGGGTCCAGTGAGTCCGACACCCATATTCGGGTCGCTGTTATCCAGTCAATGGACACGGGGAGATCGGCGGCCGGATGGTTCGATGCCAGACCGATTGATCAGTGCAGAGACAGAGATATGCATCAAGATGAGGCTCGAGAAGGAACAAGAATGGCAGAGATGAAAACCGAAGATCAACGTCCGATCAGGGGTATGCCGTACCAGGATTCGACCCTGCCCGAGGGGGAAAGGACCCAGGACCTCCTGTCCAGGATGACATTGGAGGAGAAAGTTGGTCAGATGATGCAGCTGGAGGGAAGGAAGGAGTGGTTGCCGGATCTCATACTGGGCAGACACGTCGGATCCATCCTCCACACCAGCCCTGATGATCTGCCCGGGGCACTGACTATGGCCGTCCAGGAGACCCGGCTGGGGATTCCCCTGATAGTAGGCGACGACTGCATACATGGGTACTCCTTCTGGCCTGGGGCCACCATCTTCCCCAGCCAGCTGGGCATGGCGACCTCATGGGACCCCGAACGGGTCCGTCAGGCGGCCAGGGTCACGGCCGAGGAGGTGTCAGCGACCGGGGTCCATTGGACCTTCTCGCCGGTCCTCTGCATCAGCAGGGACACCCGTTGGGGCCGGGTGGATGAGACCTTTGGGGAGGATCCCCTCCTGATCGGAGACTTGGCCTCGGCCATGGTCAAGGGTTACCAGGGGGGAGCCAAGGCCGGAGAGCCCCTTCCCAAGGACGCTATCATGGCCTGCGCCAAGCATTTCGCGGGTTATTCGGAGACCCAGGGGGGCAGGGATGCCAGTGAGGCCGACCTTTCCCACCGCAAGCTCATGTCGTGGTTCCTGC
Source organism: Bifidobacterium sp. wkB338 (assembly GCF_003688325.1). Lineage (NCBI taxonomy): Bacteria > Bacillati > Actinomycetota > Actinomycetes > Bifidobacteriales > Bifidobacteriaceae > Bifidobacterium > Bifidobacterium sp. wkB338. The sequence continues at coordinate 39,980 of NZ_NPOR01000022.1, read as the reverse complement.
CCCCGTTCGAGCGGGTCGCCAGGGAGGGCTGCGGATCATTCATGCTGGGGTATGAAGCCATTGACGGTACTCCGGTCACTCTGAACCACTGGCTCCTTGATGAGGTCCTGAGGGGGCAGTGGGGTTACCGGGGGATGCTGGTGACGGACTGGGACAATGTGGGCCGCACCGTGTGGGAGCAACATATAGAGCCCGACTACACTCATGCGGCAGCCGATGCTGTCAAGGCCGGCAACGATCTGATGATGACTACCCCCCAGTTTTACGAAGGGGCCTTGGAGGCCGTCCGTTCCGGCATTCTGGAGGAGGACCAGCTGGATCAGGCCGTGGGCAGGATTCTGGCCGTCAAGTTCCGGCTGGGACTCTTTGAGAATCCCCGTCTGCCCGACCGGGAGAGAATCCGGACGACCATAGGTTCCCAGGAGCACAAGCGCACCAACTTGGAACTGACACGTGAGTCGGTTGTTCTTCTGCGCAACGACGGTTCTCTCCCTCTGAAGGCCGGAATGGTACCGCGACAGGAGGAGAGTGTCCACAGGCTGGCCGTGGTGGGACCTCTGGCCGATGATGCCCAGTCCCAGTTGGGAGACTGGTCCGGGGCTTCAGGCCAGGTGCCCTGGATGCGCCAGGGTCAACCCAGGGAGATGATCGTTACTGTTCGTGACGGTCTGACCTCCCTCCTTCCTGAAGGTTGGCAAGTGGACTATGCCCGAGGGGCGGATATTATTACCATGGTGGACGATCCTGCCGGCCCGACCTTCCATGATGGCCAGCCCAGGCCCAAGATCGCCCAGTCAGCTCCCACCGATCAGGACCAGCTGGATCAAGCCGTCCAGACGGCCAGGCGGTCTGATGCGGTCATCGCCGTCGTCGGCGACTTGGTCCAACTGACGGGGGAGGGGCGGTCGACGGCTACCCTCGAACTTATGGGTGGGCAGGCTGACCTGATCCGAGCCCTTGTCGATGTCTGCAGCCAGGAGGACAAGCCCCTTTGCCTGGTTCTAATGAGTTCCAAGCCCTTGGTCCTTCCGGCCGAGGCCGACCTTGCTAACGCTCTAATCTGGGCACCTAGCCCCGGTATGGAGGGTGGAAGGGCCATAGCTGAGATAATCCTGGGCCTGACCGAACCCTCGGGTCGCCTGCCCATCTCCATGCCCCGGCACGTGGGCCAGCTACCGGTCTACTACAATCAGATCCGTGGTCAGCATGGCAACCGGTACGCCGACTTGACCCAGGATCCCGCCTTCGTTTTCGGCGAAGGCCTGTCGTACACGACCTTTGAATATGGACGCCCCTCGATCAAGGGGGGTCCCGGCCCCTTTGCCCACGACCAAGTTATCCACGCCAGTATCCCATTGATGAACACCGGCGGCCGACCCGGTGTGGAGGTGGTCCAGGCTTATGTGAGGGATCTTGTTACATCGGTCACCTGGGCAGACCGAGAGCTCAAGGCCTATAAGAGGGTCAGCTTGGAACCCGGTCAGACCGCCCAGGTCGAATTGGACATTCCGGTCTCCGCCTGTTCCATCGTCGACTCTTCGGCCCACCGGGTCGTCGAGGATGGGGAGTTCGATCTCCTGATCGGCCACTCCTCCAATGAGGACGACCTCCAAGCGGTCCGGTTCAGTGTGACCGGGACCCGGTCCGTCTAAGGAGCCAAGGGGCACAATTGGTCCCATCACAGCAATCCGGCCCCGAAGGGCTTACCGGAGGTGATTCCCCGGCACTTCCTTCGGGGCCGGATCGTCCCTATCATTACGCCATCTCGAGGCGGCTGCATTATAAATCGATTCTCTTTGACTAATTACTTACTCATGAGTAAGATAAATTCTGTAAGTGGAAATCCAATCTGATTCGTATGGGATGGCCCGCCGCGCAGGAGCGGTTCGCTATCTACACCGCCGCTCAATGTTGAGGGACGGGCGAGGCGAAAGGAGCAAGGTTGCAAGTGGAATCCGTACATCCAACAATCCCATCGCGGGGGGGGGGGCTTATAAGCCACTGGTTTTCCCGCTTCAGGCGTCAGTGGCAGTTGCAGGTCATGATCGCTCCAGGCATCCTCTTCATGGTGGTCTTCAACTTCATTCCAATATATGGTCTGGTGCTGGCCTTCAAGAACTACACCGTCGTCGATACCATCGGTGACTCCCCCTGGGTGGGCCTGGACAACTTCCGGATTATTTTGTCGGACAAATACTTCTGGGATTCCGTCTGGAACACCCTGGGCATCAGTTCAATTAAATTGATACTGGGCTTCATTCTGCCCATCATCCTGGCGGTCATGATTTACGAGGTTCCCTGGGGGCCCTTCAAGAAAATCGTGCAGACCCTGACCTACCTGCCCCACTTCTTCTCCTGGATCATTCTGGGAGGCATGATGATCAGTTGGCTCTCATCCAACGGTCTGCTCAACCAGATACTCCAGATTTTTGGCTTCCAGGCCAATACGAACTACCTTCTGGATGCGGGCAAGTACTGGGGCATAGCCTCCTTATCAGACGTGTGGAAAGAGGCCGGGTGGGGTACTATCCTCTACCTGGCAGTCATGTCCAACATCGACCCTTCCCTTTATGAGGCGGCGGAGATGGACGGGGCATCCAAGATCCAGCGGATATGGCACATCACCTTGCCTGAAATCAGCGGGATGGTCACCCTCAATCTGATTCTCTCCGTATCGGCTCTCTTCAATTCCAACCTGGACCAGACTTTGGTCCTGATGAACTCTCAGAACCAACCCAAGGCGGAGGTTATCAACTCATACGTCTACAGAATGGGTCTGACACAGGGCGACTTCTCCTATGCCACAGCCGTCGGCCTGGGGGTTTCGGTCATATCGGTCATCCTCCTGGTGGCCACCAACCTGTTGAGCAAGAGACTCAACGACAACCAGTCGGTGCTCTGAGGAGGAACCATGTCCAAAGTCAAACAAGATGCGGCTTCTGTCGCTCCGAGCCGGAGGATCCGCCACAGTTCGGTCACTTTTACCATCGTCAACTGCGCCCTTCTGGTGGTCTTCACCCTCCTGATCGTTGTACCGGTATGGAACATCGTCATCTCATCATTCTCCTCCTCCAAGGCCCTGGGGGTTGGGGTGGCCTTCTGGCCCAAGGAGTTTTCCTTGGACAACTACACCTATGTCCTGAAGGACAAGACCATGTGGAACGCCCTGTTCATTTCTGTAGCCAAGACGGCGGTGGGAGTGGTATGTCACACCCTCTTTTGCGCCCTCTTCGCCTACCCGATGAGCAAGGCCTACCTGGCAGGGCGTAAGCTCTACTCGGCCATGGGGATCGTGACCATGTTCTTCTCCGGTGGGATGATTCCCACCTTCCTCCTGATCAAGTCCTTGGGGCTGCTCAACACTTTCTGGGTATACATAATCCCGGCCCTCTTCAGCTATTACGACATCATCATCCTGATGAACTTCTTCCGCCAGATTCCTGACTCCCTGATGGAGTCGGCCCGTATCGACGGTGCGAGTGAATGGAGAGTCTTCCGGTCAGTGGTTCTTCCCTTGTCGATGCCTGGGGTCGCCACTATCGGCCTCTTCCACGGGGTGGCCCAATGGAACGATTTCATGACCACCAAACTTTATGTCAACAATGAGGCCCTCTACCCGCTTCAGATGCGCCTGTACGACATAATCGTCCAATCCCAAGCGGCCACACAGAACGCCAACATGGGTCATCTAGTTCTGGACACGACCTCGCGCGGGGTCAGGCTGTCGACCATCATCATCACGGTTCTGCCCATCCTGGTGCTTTACCCCTTCGTTCAGAGGTATTTCATCAGCGGTTCCATGGCCGGTGCGGTCAAGGGCTGACTGGTCGTCACGGATCGAGAAGAGCTAAGGAGCATTCATGCGTAAGAAAACGATTGTGTGCAGAAGGTTGAAGTCCCTCTGCGCGGTGGTGATGATCCCGGCTGTCTTGGGCGGTCTTGCGGCCTGCGGGATCGACAACAGCTACACATCGCACACGGTGGCCCAATTGCCAGCCCCGGCCTACAGGCTTTCGCCCGACAAGCCGGCCTGGCAGATTGACGGACGTAAGAACAACAAAATCCTGTGGTATGTCAATGCCGATTGGTGGAACAAGTCCTTCGGGAAGGACATGATCACCCGCCAGATCAAAAAGGACCTGAATGTGGACATCGAGTTCGTCACGGGAGACGACAGCAAACTCAATACTTATTTTGCCGGTGGTGATCTGCCGGACCTGATCACCGTCCTGGATGCCAACTCCCGGGTGGTCAAGGCAGCCAAGAACTGGGCATACCCCCTTGATGACCTGGCCGACAAGTACGACCCTTACTTCCACAAGGTGACAGCCAAACAGACCATGGACTGGTACCGTCAGGACGATGGGAAAACCTATGCGTACCCCTCTTATTCCAACACGGAGATGGACTACAGGGACGGGACCGTGCATGCCTCAAGCGGTTTCATCATCCGCAAGGATGTACTGGCTGCCATCGGAAGGCAGGATTTCACCACCCCGGAGGGTTTTCTGGCTGGGATGAGGGCCATCAAGGAGAAGTTCCCCGACCTGATCCCCTTTGGCTTCAATGAGTTCAACGGGACCAATTCCTCTCTGGACGTGACCCTGCAAAACACTCTGGGGGTCCCGACCACCAAGGCCGGCCACCGCTTTTACGATCGGAGGGAGGATAAGGACTATCTGACTTGGCTGGACACCTTCCGCCGTCTGCATGCTGCGGGTGGGATATCCGACGATTCCTTCGCCGACGACGGTGATGCCTTCAACGAGAAGATACAGTCGGGCAAGTATGCCAGTATGTTCATGGCCAGCGTGGTCAACCACGGCCTCTGGCTCCAGACGTGGGCCTCAGCCCACCCCGACAGCCAGTATGTGGCTATCGATGGTCTGCGCAGTACTCAGGGGCGCAAACCCACACTGACCGATGCCGGCCTGAGCGGCTGGACCATAAACTTCATCAGCAAGGGTTGCCGGAATCCCTCCAAGGCCATCCAGGTCTTTACTTACCTCCTGAGCGACTATGGACAGATGTTGGTCAATTACGGGTTCGAGGGGAAGACCTACACCAGGGGGCCGGGCAAGATTGTCATGTGGACACCCGAAGCCAACAAGGTTAGGTTGACCGACAGTAAGAAGTGGCAGAATGAATACCGGATTGCCGAATTCGTTCTCTTCGGCCACGATCGCTACAAGGCGCTCAACCCTGAGTCCTTTACGGATGCGGTCCGCCAGATCCAGAATTTCGGACAGCCTTGGCTGACCACCCAGTACGAGATAGAGAACATAGCCCCCGACCAGGGCACTCTCCAGGCTCGTTCCTACTCGGCAATCGAGACCAAATGGTCGACCATCCTGGTCTCCCTGATCAGGAGCGGATCCGAAAAGGACTTCAGAAATCTGGTGGAGCAGTACGGCCAGTTCCAAAAGGAGAACAGGATTGACGAAATCAATAAGGTACGGGATGCAAAGATCGCTGCCAATCTGAACAGGCTCAAGGGTTCACAGACCAGGAGCTGAAGGAATGACGATCAGGATTTTCCGCAACAGCAGGGCAGGCCAGATGAGAAAAGAACTTGGGCCAGTTGGAAGGGGAGCCGGTGATTGGCGGGGCGGTCGACAGATGGGCGAAGACCGTCCGAGCGTCATCCTGGCGACCGATCCTTCTGCCTACCTGGTTTGCCACCGTTTGCCTTCTCGAACCAGGCTGTGCCTCATGAGGACCCTCTTCGACCTGACGCCGGTAATCAGCCTGTCTCTTTTGCACAACCCAATCTGGTTCTATGACTGTTCCCACCACCCCTACACCTATGACGACCCCAACGGTGGCCGGGAGGGCAGGTTCCTTACAAACTTCTCCTTCAGTATCCGCAAGGACCTCTGCCGGGCTTTGGACCGTGCCGGTTTGCAAACGAATATCCTAGGATATGAGCACAACCGGGACCGGACAGACCACCCATTGGACCTCATCGACATGGCGGGTGGGGTCCTGGACGGAATCGCCTGTTACTGGTATGACAGCAGGCCCGAAAGCCAGACGAAGGTCAGCGCGCCGAGGCCTGTTTACGGGGCCTATGTCACGGAGGGTTCGGAAGGAGAGTGGATACCCAGACTTCACCAGACCTTGGCCCACCTGATGTCCATGGGTATCGAGTTCATGCGCCAAAAGGCCCGCTACCTGGTCCTGTGGAATCTCACACTGGACGAGAAGGGCGGGCAGGTCATCTCAGGCTTCGGTACCAGTACCTGTCGAGACCTGGTCAAGGCGGACCGAAGAGGAAGGATCACCAGTGATCTGGACTACTGCGGTCTTGCTCGCTTCAGTCGGCTCAATAGGCCAGGCGGCAGAAGGATCAGTATGGAACAGGCCGATTATCTGTCTGACTTTGCCTTTGGGAACACCGACGGAAGCCAGGTGGCTGTCCTTTGCAACAGTGGCTGGAGGGAGATCAGAATTGGGGTCCGTTTCGTCCTTGGTCGCCGGGGTCAGGAGGCGGAACCGACCCTCTGGACCGTGATGGCTGTGACCCTTGTCTGCGGACCGGGCCCAAGGGAGGGCCTATGAGCAGGATCTTCGCTCTGGACGGTCCCCTTTACCGTTGCCTGGATAAGGGCTGGCAACTCCTCAAGTTGAACCTTCTTTTTCTCGTCTCCTGCCTTCCTCTGGTGACGGTGGGGGCCGGACTGACTGCCCTTTTCGCTGTGGTTTTCGCCCTGCAGGAGGAGGGAACTGTCCGGGTGGGTGTCCGCTATTGGAAGGCTTTCAAGGCACGCCTGGCCAGGTCGACCCAGGTCTGGCTCCTGGTCGTGGCCGTGCTAACTGCCTTAGTGGGGGCTTACTTCCTTTTGGCAAATCTCACGCGGGGGTCTCAACCGGTCCTCCTTACCTTTATGGTCCTGGTGGCCTTCCTTCTTCTGGCGGCCATGCCCCTGTTCCCACTCCTGGCCCTAGGTCTGTCCTCCGACCTTGGCGGAGCCGGAGCCTCCATTATGTCGGACCAGAGCCTCAAGAACCCCTCCCTTGGAAAGCTCCTGAGGACTTCGCTAGGTGTGGGGGTCGGGCATGTCCTGGAATGCGGAGGAATGTTCCTCCTCCTGGCCCTCACCTGCCTGCTTCCTATCTTCTTGCCGAGACTCTGGCCACTGTGGCTCCTTTTTGCCGGCTCCCTCCTGGCCTTCCTCCAGGCCTGGCTTTTTCGTCGAGCTTGCGGGGTCCTGCCGGTCCGAGCCCGTCCAGATCAGGCAAAAGGCAGAGGCAGTGAACGGTCCACAGGGGGTGATGGTCTTGATGGCGGAGACCGACCTGGCCCCGGCAGGCGATGAAGGGGAAGGAGAAGCTGGCATGATCCGGAAGGTGAAGAAGACAGATGGGCCGAGTGAGGGTGGGGACCACACCCGCCACCGCCCCGAGACTCTGCACAAGCGGGAAGAGATATTGAAGGCTGCCCTTGATGTCTTCGGCCGGAAGGGTGCTGCCAAGGGTACCCTTGAGGAGATTGCCGACAAGGTGGGAATGACTCGGGCCGGCATCCTCCACCATTTCGGTTCAAAGCGCAAGCTCCTGATCGAGGTCCTCAGATACAACGATCAGGCCGAAGTGGCCGGCCTCCCTGACAGGAAGATGCCCGGAGGTAGTGCTGGTTTCGATCATCTCTTGCAGACCATCGTCGACCATGCTCGCAATCCCGAGATCGCCCGCTCCTTCATCACCCTCTCTTCGGAATCCATCACCGAGGGGAATCCCGGCCATCCTTTCTTCAGAGAACGGTATGCCAGTCTCCGTCAAGAGGTGGCCGAGTGGATGGTGGAGCTGGGCCGCGACCGGGGAAAGGTAGTGGACCAGGATCTTGCACTGATGGCCTCTTCGTCCATACTGGCTCTTATGGACGGCCTCCAGCTCCAGTGGTTGATGGACGAGGGGGAGGAGGGGCAGATTGACATGGTCCGGACCCTCTCCTTCGCCATGCATGTGATCGTAGCGGCCGCGCTGGGAAACCAGATGGCTGGCCGGGATGCCGAGCCGGATGCCGGGACAGGGGGAGAGTGGGGGTGAGGGGCCCAGTCAGCGGTGTGACGAAATGGGTCCGCCTGATGATTGTCCGCCTGGTGAACCGGATTCCCCTCTTTCCTTAGGCGATGATACTATCCATTCATAGTGGGCCTTGATCCGTCATCAGCGGGGAGCCCTCGGAAGAACGGGATCGCATGCGGCGGTCCTCAGTAGAACCGACGGGTGGGCCCGCATAGCCCAGTTCAAGCGGTCCGGCGCGGGTCATTGGCCGGGCAAGCGAGGTGGTACCGCGGTGGGCCCCATGGGTCCCTCGTCCTCGGCATGGCGACATGAACGACCAGCGAGGAGCGTGAACGGTGAATCAGACCACTGATACCTCAGATGCGACAAATCGGGATGGTGAAGTCTATCCCAAGGCGGTGGTGGACCCGGCTCTGGCCAAGGTGACGCCCAATCCCTCCTTCCCCCACATGGAGGAGTCCGTTCTGGACTACTGGGATCAGGACGACACCTTCAACAAGTCGGTGGATCGCCGTCCGTCCGGCGACCACGCCGACAACGAGTTTGTCTTCTTCGACGGCCCGCCATTCGCCAACGGCCTGCCCCACTACGGGCACCTGCTGACCGGCTACGTCAAGGATGTCATTCCCCGCTACCAGACCATGAAGGGCCACAAAGTCAACAGGGTCTTCGGCTGGGACACCCACGGTCTGCCCGCCGAGCTGGAGGCCCAGCGCGAGCTCGGCATCGACAGCGTGGATCAGATCGAGCAGATGGGCATCGAGAAGTTCAATGACGCCTGCCGCGCATCCGTGCTCAAGTACACCAGCGAGTGGAAGGACTACGTCCACCGTCAGGCTCGCTGGGTGGACTTCGACCATGGCTACAAGACCCTGAATGTCTCTTATATGGAGTCGGTCATGTGGGCCTTCAAGACCCTCTACGAGAAGGGGCTGGCCTACGAGGGCTACCGGGTGCTGCCCTACTGCTGGAAGGACCAGACCCCGCTGTCCAACCACGAGCTGCGCATGGATGCCGATGTCTATCAGGACCGGCAGGACACCACTGTTTCCGTGGCCGTCAGGCTCAGGGACGAGGATGCCTATGCGGTCTTCTGGACCACCACCCCCTGGACTGTCCCAACCAACCTGGCCATCGTTGTCGGCGCAGACATCGAGTACTCGGAAGTCAGCCCGGTGTCGGGGCCTTTCGCCGGCAAGCGGTTCTATATCGCCACGGCCCGTCTGGGTGACTACGCCAAGCAGCTGGGGGAGGACTACCAGGTGGTCCGCACCCTCAAGGGGTCCCAGATGGAGGGCTGGCGGTACTGGCCGGTCTTCCCCTACTTCGCTGGAGAGCAGGCCGAATCCGAGGGCGGCACCCCCGGCCCCAATGCCTATACGATCTACACGGCTGACTACGTCGACACTGTGGAGGGCACTGGCCTGGTTCACCAGGCTCCCTATGGCGAGGACGATATGAACACCCTGAACGCCAAGGGAATCCGCAGCGTTGACGTCCTCGATGCAGGCGCCGTCTTCACCGAGCAGTGCCCCGATTACCAGGGCATGCAGGCCTTCGATGCCAACATGCCCATCGTGCGCAACCTGCGTGCAGGCGACGGCCCCCTGGCACAGATCCCAGCCGAGCATAGGGCCATCCTCTTCCAGGAGAAGAGCTATGTCCACTCCTACCCACACTGCTGGCGTTGCGGCACCCCGCTGATTTATAAGCCGGTCTCCAGCTGGTTCGTCTCCGTGACCAAGATCAAGGACCGCCTGCTGGAGCTCAACCAGCAGATCAACTGGATCCCCGAGAATGTCAAGGACGGCCAGTTCGGCAAATGGCTGGCCAACGCCCGCGACTGGTCCATCTCCCGCAACAGGTTCTGGGGCTCGCCCATACCGGTCTGGGTCTCGGACGACCCCAAGTACCCTCGGGTGGATGTCTATGGGTCCCTGGATGAGCTCAAGCAGGACTTCGGCCGTTACCCGACCGATGACAAGGGGCAGATCAACATGCATCGGCCCTGGATCGACCAGCTGACCAGGCCCAACCCCGACGACCCGACCGGCAAGTCCACCATGCACAGGATCACCGATGTGCTGGACTGCTGGTTCGAGTCGGGCTCCATGCCCTTCGCGCAGTTCCATTACCCCTTCGAAAACAAGCAGTACTTCGAAGACAGGGATCCCTGCGATTTTGTGGTGGAGTACATCGGCCAGACCCGTGGCTGGTTCTACACCATGCACATCATGTCCACGGCCCTCTTCGACCGTCCGGCCTTCAAGAACGTAATCTGCCACGGCATCGTCCTGGGCTCCGACGGTCAGAAGATGAGCAAACATCTGCGCAACTACCCGGATGTGAATGAGGTCTTCGACAAGTACGGATCCGATGCCATGCGCTGGTTCCTGATGAGCTCTTCCATCCTGCGCGGCGGCAACCTGGTCGTCACCGCCGATGGCATCCGCGACACAGTCCGTCAGGTCATGCTGCCGGTCTGGAGCTCATACTACTTCTACACGCTCTATGCCAATGCGGCCAACAAAGGCGCCGGCTACCAGGCCCAGGCGCTGACACCGGACCGTGTGGCCGACCTGCCGGAGATGGACCGTTTCCTGCTGGCACGGACCCGTCGGCTGATTCAGTCGGTGCAGAAGGCCTTGGACGATTTCGCCATCTCGGAAGCCTGCGATGCGGTGACTGACTTCATCGATGTGCTGACCAATTGGTACATCCGCAACAACCGCGACCGCTTCTGGAGCGAGGATCACCAGGCTTTCGACACCCTCTACACAGTCCTGGAGGCTTTCTCCCGTGTTCTGGCCCCGCTGGCGCCCATGGAAGCCGAGCAGATCTGGCGGGGGCTGACCGGCGGTGAGTCGGTACATCTGGCCGACTGGCCCTTCCTGGCCGACGAGGCAACCGGGCAGGAGACCCAGCTGGGACAGGTCCTGCGCGACGATCCTGCCCTGGTAGCCGCCATGGAGAAGGTCCGCGAGGTGGTTTCGGCCACCCTGGCCCTGCGCAAGGCCGAGCAGATCCGCGTCCGCCAGCCCCTGTCCCGGTTGACCGTGGTGGTTCGTGACCCTGATGCGGCCCGCTCCTATGTGGACGTGCTCAAGTCCGAGCTCAACATCAAGGATGTGGAGTTCTGCACCCTGGATCAGGCCGGCCAGCATGGTCTGAGAATCATCCACGATCTCAAGGTCAATGCGCGCGCGGCCGGACCCCGACTGGGCAAGCAGGTCCAATTCGTCATCCGTGCCTCCAAGCAGGGCGACTGGTTAGAGCAGGACGGGCATGTGGTCGTCACTACCCCCGACGGACCGGTGACCCTGGAGCCAGGCGAATACGAGCTGGACAATCGAATCGAGCAGGAGGACGGCTCCCAGGCCGACCGGTCGGCCTCTGCAGCCCTGCCCACTGGTGGCTTCGTCATCCTCGACACCCAGCTGGATGACGACCTCTTGGCTGAGGGCTACGCCAGGGATCTGATACGCCAGGTTCAGGATGCCCGGAAGACCGCAGGTCTGGACATCGCTGACCGGATTCATCTGACCCTGACCCTGCCCGGAGAGGATGCCTCCAAAGCCCAGCAGTTCAGCGACCTGATTGCCCGAGAGACCCTGGCCACCAGCCTGACCGTCAATGCCGGCGATCTGGATCAGCCGCAGGTCAATTTGGTCAAGGTCTGATCGTAGCTGTACAAAAGGGCTTCCATCCTGTATCAGATGGAAGCCCTTTTCCGTTCGACCTGCCTGGCTGGGTGTCCGCTTGTGTCACACTTGGCCGCCCAGCGGGCAGCGAAGTTTGCAGATCAGCCCTTGACCTTGTCGCTGACCTGGTCCAGGGTCTGCATATCCTCGTCGCCCAGTTCCAGATGGGCAGCGGCCAGAAGGGCTGGCAGCTGCTCAGGGGTGCGTGCAGAGGCGATAGGGGCCGCAATCCCAGGCCTGTGGTTGAGCCAGGCCAGAGCTACTGTGGCCAGCTCGACCCCGTGGGCCTTGGCGATGCCGTCCATGGCGGCGACCACATCCAGCCCCTCCTGGGTGAAGAAGTCCTTGACCATGCCCTCACGCTGCTTGCCCTTGAGGTCGTCCATGGTCCGGTACTTGCCCGTCAGGAAGCCCGAGGCCAGTGAGAAGTAAGGGAAGACCGCCAGATTCTCGTCCTTGGCAGCTGGCATAAGGCCATTCTCATAGTCCTTGCGGTAGACCAGATTGTATTGCGGCTCCAGGGCCACCGGCAGAGTCAGGCCTTCCTTGCGAGCAATGCTGAACCACTCGCGGATCCGGTCCGGCGTGTAGTTGGACAGGCCGATGGCCCGGACCTTGCCCTCCTTGACCAGCTTGTCGAAGGCTGCTGCGGTCTCCTCCAAGGGGGTGGAGCTGTCGTCGAAGTGGGCGTAGTAGAGATCGATTACATCCAGGCCCAGCCTGAGCAGGGAGGCATCGGCAGCGGCCTCGATATTCTTGGCCGAAAGACCGGAGTACTGGGGGTGCTGGCTGACCTTGGTAGCCACCAGGACCTTGTTGCGGTTGCCGTTCTTGGCCAGCCAGCGGCCCAGGACGATCTCGGATTCGCCGCCGGAGTGGCCGGGGGCCCAGGCTGAGTAGACGTCAGCTGTATCAATCAGGTTGCCTCCGGCTGCCGTGTAGGCGTCCAGGACCTGGTCAGACACAGATTCGTCGCTGGTCCATCCGAAGGTGTTGCCGCCCAGGACCAGGGGGAAGATTTCGGCGTCGATGCCGCGTAGTTTTGCCATATTCATCCTTTCGGGTTGAAGTCTTGTTAAGCCGAGTCTATTACGGCTTTAGTGCCCGAACCTATTATTCAGACGAGCCCATCATGTATGGTGATGAGAGGAAAGGCTGGAATGATGCGGTTTTCAGGTCCGGCATCCAAGGGTTTTAAGCTCGAAGGAGAACACTCATGCATCTAGGCATCGCCATTGTGATCGCCGTGCTGGTTCTGGCGCTGATCATCTTCCTCCTGGGGATTTTCGTGGTTCCCCAGCAGCAGGCAGATGTCATTGAGCGCTTCGGCAAGTACCACCGTGTGGTGCTGGCGGGCATCCATGCCAAGATCCCCTTGGTGGACCGGATAGCCGCCAAGACCAACCTGCGGGTCAACCAGCTGAACGTCAAGCTGGAGACCAAGACTAAAGACAATGTCTTCGTCACCGTGGAGGTCTCCGCACAGTTCCGTGTGGAGCCGGCCAATGTGGCTACGGCATACTACGAGCTGGTCGATCCGGCGGGCCAGCTACGCTCCTACATGGAGGACGCCCTCAGGTCGGCCATTCCCGCGCTGAGCCTGGATGACGCCTTCGCTCGCAAGGACGACATCGCCTCCGACGTTCAGCAGACCGTGGGCCAGGAGATGCAGCGTTTCGGATTTTCGGTCATCAAGACCTTGGTCACCGCCATCGATCCTTCCACCCAGGTCAAGCAGGCCATGGACTCCATCAATGCGGCCCAGCGTGAGAAGGAGGCCACCAGGGAGCGTGCCGAGGCCCGTCGGATCGAGATCGAGACCCAGGCCAGGGCGGATGCCGAGAAGACCAGGATGCAGGGCGAGGGCCAGGCCAACTACCGGCGGGAGATCGCCAACGGCATTGTGGATCAGATCAACAGTCTTCGGGCCGTAGGTATGGATATCGATGCCGTCAACAACGTGGTGCTTTTCAACCAATATCTGGATGTTATGCGTTCGCTGGCCGAGTCCGACAATGCCAAGACTCTGGTTCTGCCTGCGGCGACCCCCGGCGGCTACAACGAGCTCTTCAACCAGATGACCGCAGCGCTGATGACTGCCCAGAGCAGCCAGGGGAGTGCGGATCCCCGCCATGGTCGCAGGAGCGCAGGCACAGAGAGCGAGACCGGGGCGCCGATACTGTAAAGGCTTGTAAAAGAGCTCGACCAAAAAGGGAAAAGAAAAACCCCGCATGGAGAGTCGTGCGGGGACCGGGTTTAGCTTTCCAGGAAGTCGGCTATGGCCTCGGCGGCCCGATAGCCCTTGTCGTACATGGCGTTGAGTCCCTTGAGCGACTTGCTCAGTGTGGTCAGCCCGCACAGGCTGTCCGGGGCCAGGATGAGCACCTGGCCCTCCTTTTCGGCCTGCTTGGCCAGGGCAACCTCGTCATTGTATGTGCGGTAGCGCTCCATCAGGCGCTCGCCGGCCGCTGGATAGGTCCTCGACAGGATCCGGGCCGGCAGGACATCCTTCTTCTGCTCGCGCAGAATATCCCTCTGGCGGGTCAGAACCAGAACGATGCGTTCATAGCCCTCGTCCATGGCCTTGCGGACCGGGACCGGGTCGGCGATGCCGCCATCCAGATAGGGCACTCCATTGATCATGTAGGGCTTGTTGGCCACCGGCACAGTGGACGAGGCCTTGAGGATGTCATAGTCGTCCTGAGCCAGGTCGGACTTGTCAAAGTAGACGGTGGATCCGTCAGTTGCCTTGCAGGCCACTACGGTGAACAGGGCCGGGTTGGCCTTCAGAGCCTGGTAATCCAGCGGGCATTCCCCATCGTGCGCCGAAAGTTTGCCGTAGACGTAGTCCAGGTCGACGAAGGTGTGCTTGGTCAGGAAGTTGCTCACGCTCGCATACTCCTTGCGGGAGGAGTAGACGGTGTAGAAGCGGTAGCAGCGTCTGAGCTGGCCCGACAGGAATGAAGCCAGATTGGCGCTGCCGGCCGAGACCCCATAGCAGTGATCGAAGGTGATGCCCTGCTCCATGCAGCGGTCGAAGACGCCGGCGCCGAAGATGGATCGGTAGCCGCCGCCTACGTCAATGACGGCTGTTCTTTTGCGTGCCATGAGCACCTCGATTCCTGACAGATATCCGAGCTTGTTGACAGCTTATGCGTGAACGTTGGACAAGCTGTTCAGGGGCGGCAGGAGGCCAGCAGTCGTTTGGACAAATCCAGCATAGCCGGTGAGGAATCAGAGTTGGCAATCTGTACTCTGCCGGGACCAGGGCCCTGGTTGAGAGCATCGTCCTGGGCCAGCAGATCCTTGAGGTGGCGGGCCGTTCCCGGGTTGCCGTCGATCAGTGCCAGGCTCGGCGGGCAAATGCGGGCGATGGACTGGCGGAAGAAAACGAAGTGGGTGCAGCCAAGGACCAAGGCATCCAGGGTCTGCAGATCGTAGGGGTCCAAGTAACGGTGCAGGGTGGCGTCGACCAGGGCCTGGTCATTCAACTTGTCAGACTCCACAATGGTCACCAGGTCTGGGCATGGCTGGGTGAGGATGGTGTGCCTGCCAGAAAATCGTGCCATCAGGCGTGAGAATTTGGCCTCCCTCAAGGTCAGCGGGGTTGCCGTGACCAGAACCCGTTGGGGTCGGCCTCCGCCTCGGGTGCAAGCCAGCTTCAGGGCCGGCTCCATGCCGATGACAGGAACCGAGTAGCGCTGGCGCATCTCATCCACACAGACGCTGGTGGCGGTGTTGCAGGCGATGACCATGGCCTTGACGCCCTGGTCCATGAACCGGTCGCCGATGACTTGGCAGCGATGGGCAATCTGGGCTGGCTCCTTGGTGCCGTAGGGGGCATAGGCGGAGTCACCGAAATAGAGCAGATTCTCTTGAGGCAGAAGCTTCTGGATGGCTGCGGTGACGCTCAGACCGCCGAGCCCGGAGTCGAAGATCCCGATCGGTGCATCTGATGCCATATGATCTGCTCCTTTCGCAGCCGAAGAACCAGCCTAGCCTGTCGCCGAAGGGCCGTACGCTACAAGCATGAGTATTCCCCGGACTGTTTACAAAATGCAAGCCACCGGCAACGATTTCGTGGTCTACGCCGATCCCCGGGGGGAACTGGAACCTACGGCCGACCAGGTGCGATGGCTGTGTGACCGGCATTTCGGGGTCGGAGCCGACGGGGTGATCCGGCTGGCCCACCCGGCTGATGTCAGCGACCTGAACCAGGAGCAGGTGGATGCCTGTGACCGTTTCGGCTGTCAGTGGTTCATGGACTACCGCAACGCGGACGGGTCACTGGCTCAGATGTGCGGCAACGGGACGCGGGCCGTCACCCTCTTCGCCCAGAAGCAGGGACTGACGCCGACCATGGAGGGATCGTCCTTCCTGCTGGGGACCCGGGCAGGGGTCAAGCGGATTGTCTCGCGCAGTCCGATGAAGTGCGATGGCGAGCATGTCTTCAAGGTCAAGGTCGGAGCTTGGCGGATGGGCCCGGTGGGGCAACAGCTGGTCGAAGGCGAGGTCCTAAGAGGCTCCGCTCCTGGCACCTTGGTGGATATGGGCAATCCCCATGCAGTCGTTCTGGCCTCAGCCGCTGCCGAAGTGGAGACCGGGGGACTGCCTGGGACCGTGACCGACCTGCTGTCCAGAGCTGATCTGCCTGACCTGGGCGATCTGGACCTGTCGGCTCCGCCGCGGGTCAGACCCGGGCTGGCTGAGGGACAGAATGTGGAATTCCTGCGTCTGGACGCCTTGGATGCCGATGATGGCAGTGGTCGGGCCAGCATGAGGGTCTATGAGCGTGGCGTAGGCGAGACCTTGTCCTGCGGGACCGGTTTGTGCGCCAGCGGAGTGCTGCTTCGAGCTTTGACCGGGGTCGATCACTGGACCATTCAGGTAGGTGGAGGCAGTCTGAAAGTGGACGTGGATCCGAAGGATGTGTGGCTGACAGGACCGGCCAGAATGGTGGCCCGTCTGACGTTGGAGAATATTCCCGGTTGCTGATCAGCCGAAGAGGGCGGATCCTTCCACGGCCAGAACGATGGTTGCCAGGGCGACCAGCCAAATCAGGTCGACCATCAGATCGAAGTGCCGCTGGTAGTAGGTCTGCAGCCATTTTGGCCTCTTGCGCGGCAGACCCTGCTGGACGACCGTGGCGTGACTGAAGGCCATGAACTGCAAGCTGGTGGCGAAGGTCATGACCAGGCACCAGGGGCAGAGGGCGTGGATGACGAAGAGTGACTGGGTGAACAGCCAGAGCGCATAGGCCAGGGCGGCAAGCGAGGCGAACCATGTTCCTGCCGCCAGCAGCGCCGGCATCTTGATCCGGCAGAGGCCTACTACGGCCAGTGTCAGGAAGACGGACTCGGCTATCAACCCCAGAAAGGCATTAGGGATCGGCAGGGTGCCCAGGCGAATCAGTTCGGCCTGGGGGGACTGGGCCACGGCTGAGCAGGAGACCACCGAGTTAATGTCACAGCTGAGCTGGCCCTGAGGGTGGCGTGCCAATTGCAGGGTTTCCGCTGACAGGACCAGGCTGGCGTAGAGGGTTGCGAGCGAGGCCAGGGCGGCAATCAGATAGCTGGAGAAGGATCTGGCGCCCTGCTGCAGTGTGACAGAAGAGGTCGGTTCACTCATGGGGTCCATCACCTCAATGGTCGGGAGGTTTCTCTGGGACAGTAACTTGTTCACGAGTTTAGGATGGAGGCATGACGCATGAGGATACTGCCATGGCCTCCGGCTGGGATCTGCACTGCCACACCGTGTTCTCCGACGGCACCGTGACGCCCAGGGGGATGGTTGAGCAGGCGCAGCAGCTGGGTCTGGAAGGTCTGGCCATCACCGACCATGACACCAATGCGGGCTGGGGTCAGGCTCGTCAGGCGGCCCAGGACTTGGGGATGCCCCTGTTGCCAGGCACTGAAATCACCGCGCAGGATGGCCGTGTATCGGTTCATATGCTGGCCTATCTTTACGACCCTGAGGATCCGGTCATCGCCGGGCTTTTCGCCAAGACCAGGGATGCCAGGCTGACCAGAACCAGGACTATGGTTGAGCGGATTTCACGGGATTACCCGATCACCTGGCAGGAGGTGCTGGACCAGGTCAAGGAGGGTTCAAAGACCACGGTGGGTCGTCCGCACATCGCCGATGCCCTGGTCAAGGCCGGTGTCTACTCCGACCGGAGCCAGGCCTTCGCCGGGGTTTGCTCCTCCAGCAGCCCTTACTACCTGCCTACGCCTTCGCCGACCACCCACCAGGTGCTGGCAGCTGTAAACCATGCAGGCGGTGTCTTGGTCATTGCTCACCCCGGTGCTGTCAGCCGCAATCCTGTTCTGCTCTCCGACCAGCAGATCGCTGCATTGGCTAGGGAGGGGCTGGGAGGCCTCGAGGTCTGGCACCGGGACAATCCGCCCGAGCAGCGTCGACGACTGCTGGCTCTGGCCCAGCGCTGGGGGCTTCTGGTGACTGGAGGATCGGACTGGCACGGACAAGGCAAGCCAAATCGCATGGGGGAGAACAGCACTAGTGAACAGGTGGTGGCCCAAATCGTGGACAGGGCCAAAGGAAGCTGTCCGGTGGCCTGGAAAGGTTAGCGGATACAGATAGGGGGCGGCCGGACCAGAAGGATACGGTCGCCCCCGTCAGGCGAGCACAGCCTCAGTCGGAGGAGTCTCCCAGGACACCGAAGCCCACAGGATGGGTGGTGTCGGAACCGACCACTGCATAGCCCAAGGACTCCTTGGGGACGATGATGTGCCGACCTTTGTCGTCCACCAGATCGATGGGTCCGCCCTCGTTCAGGGCCCGGGCGATGTGGGCCGCCACCTCGTCCGCCTTGGCGTTGGTGCTGAAGTTGACCGTGCGGGCCACATTCTTGATGCCAAATTCGATATCCATTGCTACCTCCAAGGTTTTTCTCCGTCGCCCAGACCTGCCGGTCCACGGATCTTCCGGTCTCATTATTCGCTGACCCGGGTGATTACGCTCTAAGCGTCCCCGTGATGCTCCTCCTGGGCAGAGCCGGTCTCCGGCGGCGATGCCGATGTCTGTCCCTCTGCAGTGAGCGTGGGAATCTGTTCGGGCAGGGGCTTTTTGGGAATGACGATGGTCTCGGCCTGATTGCTTGGAAGGGTTTGAGCTGACGATGCATCATGCGGTTGGGAAGCGTTCTCTCCCGCTTCAGTGGCATTCGAAGGCTGATTGTTCCCGGACGGGTCTGCGGACGGAACGCTCATTGCAGCCTGCGGTTTTGCTTCGCCATTTGTATCCTCGTCGCCGGTGACCGGATTGCCGATGCCGCGGAAGTGATCGCTCAGGCCTGATTCCTCTTCCTGGGGGACGGAAGCAACAGCTGGTGGCTCGGGTTGGGCGGCGGTGCCAAGGTCTGTGTTCTGGGCCTGCTTGATGGGCTTATTCCTGGCATCGGAGTGGTCCATGACGGTCTGGGCCAGAGCCAGGTCAGCCATTTCCACCCTGTTGATGGCGATGGTGGCCGAGCTTTCATCCGACGTTTCTGTCGAGGCGGAGGCCGGCTCTGGCGTCGGATTCTCCTGTGGCTTGGTTGCAGAGGGGTCTTCAGCCTTATCGTCGCCCAACAGAGTGCCAACAGTGATGGTGGAGGGTGCGCCAGCGGGTGACGGACTTGGCGTCTGCTGCTGGCGACGGGCGCGCTGGTCCTGCTCATGATCGCCAAGCTGCTGAGCCAGGCGCTCAACTTGGGCCTTGAATTGGATGATACGTTCGTTGTCTGCATGATCGAGAGCGGTGATGAACTCGCCCACCTGCTCCATTTGCAGCCAGAGATTGGCTCGGAGCATGATCAGGTCATCCAGCCGGGCCCCCATCATCCTGCCGTAGGCTGCAATGACGGCGTTGCGACGGGACCCGTCCAGCTTGGCGAAGATCCAGGCCAAATCACGAGCTGGATCGTTGACCTGCATGTTCTGCCAGCCGTAGACCCCGCTGAGTCCGGAGCCTGAATAGAGCAGATCGCCGTCGGAGAAGCCTCCGTGCACGGTGCAAGTTTCAAAGGACCAGAGTCCGTCGGTTGCCACAATGGAAGCCCATGAATCAGTGATTTCCTTGGGCACATGGCCGTCCATGCGCAGCCGTTTGATCCATCCGCGCAGTTGGGCTGCGATCTGGGCAGTGGAGAAGGCTGGATAGCCGTGGGTTTTCAGAAAATCAGGGCGCACCCGATGGATGGCGCCGATGGCTGTGCCTGCGGCGGTGCATTCGTTCATGGTCAGCAGGTGGAGAGGACGGATTCGGCCTGGGCAGTGGGTCATAACGGCAACAGCTGTGGTGCCGGTCGGACTGTCGACCCTCTCGCCGGGCTGGTAGGCCAGGATGCGTTCGACCCGGAAGCCCATGGCCGCCATCTCCTTGGCATCGGCCAGGGCCTGAGCCGCCTTGACGCGAGCGGCCAGCCGGCGTTTGCCGGCCTCTGAACTGGTGGCCCAGACGTCGTAGACGTTGCCGGTCGCGTCCTGGACCACGGCACAATCCACGCCCTGTGCACGGTCCAGGCTGCTGAGCTGGTCGCAGTCCCGCGCGCCGGTCATGGGCACCTCGGGCATGGCGGCCGACGCCAGGGCGGCCAGGGTCAGCTTCGTTCGTTCACTCACACTCTCAAGGATAATACAAAGGACTGTTGTGGACGCGGTTGTCCACTTGACCACATGGGCACGCCGCCGCTGGTTCCGGTATTGGCCTTTGACACAATGGGGGTATGCATGAGGATGAGGAACGACTGCTGGAGGGTCTGGATCCCGCCCAGCGGCAGGCGGCCACCGTGCTAGACGGGCCTGTGCGGATCGTAGCAGGGGCCGGGGCTGGCAAGACCAGAACCATAACCCGGCGGATGGCCTATGCCTGCGCCAGCGGTAGCTGGGAGCCATCCAGAACCTTGGCAGTGACTTTTTCGGTCCGTGCTGCGGCCGAGATGCGTGATCGTTTGACCAAGCTTGGCGTGTCGTCCTCCCTGCAGGCGGCGACCTTCCATTCGGCGGCCCTGCACCAGCTCAGGCGTGTCTGGCCGCAGGTCAGTGAGACCTACCCTCCCGATCTGATTGAAGATGTGGGCCTCCTGGTGTCCTCCGCCTACCAGCGGGTCTGCGGGCAGGAGGCCGACCCGGGCCAGGTCAGGGACCTGACTGCTGAAATCAACTGGGCCAAGGTGGGGCTGATTGCCCCCCAGGACTATGTTCGGGTCTGCTCGGCCAGTCACCGTCTGCCGCCGGCCGGTCTGGAGGCTGATCGGATGGCCGACTTGTACACGGTCTTCGAGAGCTCCAAGGCCGCCCACAACCAGATGGACTTCAACGATATTCTCCTGCTGGTTTGCCACATTTTGGAAGATGATGGCCAGGCTGCTGCAGATATTCGAAACCAAATCGGCTGGCTGACCGTGGACGAGTACCAGGATGTCTCGCCCCTGCAGCACCGGCTGCTTAAACTCTGGCTCAACGGCAGGCAGAACCTCTGCGTGGTGGGGGACCCGGCCCAGACCATCTACTCATTCGCGGGGGCCACCTCCTATTACCTGCTGAACTTCCCCCAGGAATTCCCGGGCATTAAGGCTGATCTGGACTTGTCCACCGACTATCGGTCCACGGGAAGGGTGGTCCATTACGCCAACGGCATTCTGGCGCGCTCGCCGGTGCGTGGCGACTATCTGAAGCTGACCTCAGCCCGTCAGGAGGGCAGCAGGGTCGTGATGACCCGTTATGAGGACGATGGTGATGAGGCTGGAGCCGTCGCCTCCCGTATATCTTCAATGATTCGGAAGGGGGCCCGGCCCGGCCAGTTTGCAATCCTGACGCGGATCAATGCCCAGCAGACCCTGATCTGCCGCGCCCTGCACGAACGTGGAATCGGCTACCGGGTGCGCACGGAGTCAGGCTGGCAGAACCAGTCGGTCGATCTGAGCAAGCAGGATGTGCTGGAGCAGCTGGAGGGTGGCATGAGCCAGGGGAGGGTCACGGTCTCCACCATTCATGCCGCCAAAGGATTGGAGTTCGCCCATGTCTTCATCGTGGGCTGTGCCGAGGGGCTGATTCCCTTTGGTTCACCACCGGAAGGGGATGCCCTGGAGGAGGAGCGTCGCCTCATGTATGTAGGGGTGACCCGGGCCGAGGACACCCTCCACCTTTCCTACGCGGAGCACAAGGACGGCAACGCCTTCGTCCGACGCGCCCCCAGCCGGTTCATTCACCGCTGAGTGCTACCGATTCGGCCCCCGGAACTCAGGCCTGGTTGCTGTCTGAATCGCCTTTGTCTGAGTCATCCTGGCCGGTACTGCCGTTGTCGGTGTCCTTGGAATCCTTGCCGACACTCTTTTGGTTGCCTGGGGCCTCATGGTCCGAAGGTTCCTGATTATTTGAAATGTCGGAATCAGAAGCTTCGGAGTTGGCGGAAGCGGTCGAATCGGCAGAGGAATCTTTCTCTTCGGCATTCAATAGCTTGTCCAGCTCGGCATCCCAGTCCACCGAGGTAGCGGAAGTGGCGGTTTTCTGCTCGGATTGCCCGTCTGCAGAGGTCGACGCCCCACCTTGGCCGCCTTCGTCCTTGACAGGCAGGGAGGGTAGTAGATCAGGATGGGACCAGTGGCTGTCACGGCCCTGGACTCCCTCCTCGGCGGTGATGCGTTCCCAGAGGTCGGCGGCCTCACGTAGCTGCTTGGGGTGAAGATGCAGGCCCAGCAGCGACTCGAAGGTCTGTTCGGCCGGCCCACCCACGGCGCGCTCGCGTCGGGTCATCTCCCGCAGCTGCTCCAAATGGGGCAGGTGGGCCATACCGGCGTTCCAGACCACGCAATCTACCCAGCCGTCGACTAGTGCCAGCAGGTCGCCCAGGCTGTGCAGGGCCTCCTTCTGCTCAGGGGTGTCCTCGATGCCGACATTGCTGAGGTTGATGGCGCCAGCGATGGATTCGGGGTTGATTTGCTCAGCATCGCGCAGCTGGTCTTCCACAGCGTCCAAGTCGATGGAGACTCCACGGGCATACTTGCCAATCAGGGCCTCGAAGCGTGGCATCAGCCAGGGGACGGCGGCGTAGAGCCGGGCATGGGCGGCTTCCTTGAGGGCCATGTAGCGGGTGACCTCGTCCAGATCCAGCTCCAGGGATTTGGCGTAGACCTTGATGTTCTGCGGTATGAGGGCTCCAGCTGGGTTCTTCAGCAGCGGGATGCCTTGGTCGAATCCTCCGCGGACCTCCTTGGCCAGCTCGCCAGCGGCCTGCCCCAGCTGCATGGCGAATGAGGTGTTCCCCAGTAGCTTCATCAGCGTGGTCGGATCCTTGAGATTGTCGGGAAGGGGGATGGGCACAGGTCCAGCGAACATTCCTGAAATCTCGCCTTGGTCGAAGCCATGGAAGCGTTGGCTTATGACGGAGGTCAAGGCCTCGCTGACCGCCTGGGCCACTGGCGAGGCGAACTGAACCCAGGCGTCTATGCTGCCCTCGATCCATCCGGCACGGGTCAGTGCTTCGGTTTGGCCTGGGGCGGGGTCAAAGGCACAGACGGTGTCTAGCCAAAGGTTGGCTTCGCTCATGACTCGGGCCACCCGGTCGCTGTCCTCTGCTGTGACAGTGGTATCAGACTGGTCGGCCCTGGTGCGTCCCAAGGCGATGTTCTTGGCCAGTGCAACATTGATGGGCCCCTGGTCGGCCTGGGCCTGCATGTCGGCCGGGGTATTCAGCCCTCCGGCAGTGAAGGCTTGGATCAGGGCCTGGACCTCGGCGGGTTTGGGTAGCTGATCGGCTCCCTGGGCCGCCATTTGGGAGCGGATGGACTCAGGCAGCTGAGAGAACTGACTCCAGGCCAGCTCGCCCTGCACCGGGCCGAAGCACTCGATGAGCCATTGGTGGATTGCATTCTCGTCCATTGCTTTGTTTCCAGTCCTCGCCAAGGCAGGTCGTCCGCCATCAAGGTTGGCGCCTGCCGGGATTATCGTCTTCATCAACCATAATATTGGAGCTATGACACTTCCGCATGGGAAATCGGATCACTGCGCCACAGGCGCACCCGAAAGGCGAATCGGGACGTTTGGCGGACCCACCCGGAAAATGCTGGTCGGCGGTCTTTTGATCATTTTGGCCCTCTTGGTGCTTTTCCTCCCTTCGCCTTATACCATCGAGACACCGGGCCCTACCCAGGATGTACTGGGAAGTTCAAAAGGCTCACCGGTCATCAAGGTGAAAGGCGGTCAGGTCCACCATGACAAGGGCCGTTTGCTGATGACCACGGTCAATGCCCGCGGAATCCCCGGCTATCCGGCCTCCAATCTGGATGCCTTGGTGGGCTGGGTCGACCCCCACGCCACGGTGCTTCCCCAAGAGGCCGTGGTGCCTCCCGGGCAGAGCGTTGAGGAATACAAGCGCCAGGAGCAGGGCGACATGCACGGCTCCCAGAAGGCCGCCTCGGCCCAGGCTCTGGCCTTCCTCAAGGCCCGAGGATATGACGTCTCAGGCCTGCAGTTCAGCATGAGGGTGGCCGACATCGGCGGTCCTTCTGCCGGGCTCATGTACACTCTGGGGGCCATCGACAAGATCACCCCTGAGCAGGAAACCGGCGGTCTGACCATCGCCGGAACCGGCACCATCGACCAAAAGGGACGGGTCGGTGCCATCGGTGGAATCCAACTGAAGATGCTGGGCGCCAAGCGGGACGGCGCCACCTGGTTCTTGGCACCTGCGGCCAACTGCTCACAAGTAGCAGGCCATGTGCCACGAGGGCTGCGCGATGTGCGGGTGTCCACCTTGGACGAGGCCTACAAGGCCCTGGTGGCCATTGGCCATGGCCAGGGGGAGGGGTTGCCCCACTGCACAGCCACCAAGGGCAAATAAGACGAGGCCGGTCCAATTGGTGAATTCCGGCAGTCTTGTTATGCTGAAGCCGTGGCTGAGACTACAACCTATACAGCGGAAGAGTTCGGTTTCCATCCCGGCGATATCGTTCAGGAATGGATGTGGGACGATGATGTCGACGACGGGATCCGGACCAGGATTGAGGATCTGACCGGCGAAGAGCTGGTGGACGAGGACTATGACGCAGCCGTGGATGGGGTCATCATCTGGTGGCGGGACGGCGATGCCGAGGACGATTTGGCGGATACCATCATGGATGCCTCGGCCATGGTCAACAAGGGTGCGCCTTTCTGGGTGCTGACCCCGAAACCAGGCAGACCAGGGGCATCGGCGCCAGGGGTCGTCTCCAATGCGGCCAAGACCGCGGGCATGAATGCCCTGATGCCCACCACCGTCAGCAAGGATTGGAACGCCACTCAGCTGCGAGCCTTCGGCAAGGGCAAGTAAGACTTCTGGCTGTACCGGCGCTTGCGGCGGCCAGGCATATCGCATAAGCGCCAATGAACGAGGTGGTGGGCAACGGGATTGACCGATGTCCACCACCTCGTTGTCATTCATTAGGAATTTCCGAAGGAATCCGGAAGGCCAATGAACTTTATTGCTTGCCCTTATTAGCAATGGCAGGAGCCACTGTCGTGGCCTTGTTCTGATATTCGGCCAGCAGGGTGCGCGAGCGTATGTCGCAGAGGTTGGCCACCAGAGCCATAAGCAGGATGACCAGGCCCACTAGGAAGATCCAATGCAGGCCGTCGAAGACGATGGTGCGGGCTGGGCCGAGTAGGCGGGAGGGGATGCTCCCTGCCGTAGCCGGGTTGATCATGCTGTTCATCATGTCCTCAGTCAGTCCCTTATGCTGAGGCACCTCGCGGGCGATAACCGTGTTCATGACGATGCCGAAGATGGAGACCATCAGGGTTTGTCCTAGGGAACGGGCCAGGGTGTTGAAGCTGGTCGAGGCGCCCACGTCGCCTGCGGGCACCACGCTCTGGGCGGTGATGGTTGAGGTGGTGATGGTCAGGCCGAAGCCGAAGCCGACCACGGCCGAGATGACCAGAAAGACCCAGTAGGCGGTGGCCTGGGGAACGGCTATATAGCAGATGCAGGCCGTCAGGATGAAGGCCAGGCCGATGTTGGTGGCTCGGTGTGGCGGATGGTGCATGGTCAGCGGTCCAGCCAGGTAGGCGCCCAGGAGCCAGAGAATGGAGGATGGAGTGACCACAAAGCCGCCCAGGGAGGGGTTCATCCCCAGCACGGATTGCATCCAGATGGGCATGTAAGTGTCGAAGCCCATGAGGAATCCGGCCACCAGGAGCATGCAGATGTTCTGGATGACGAAGGTCCTGATGCGGAAGAGTCGCAGGGGCAGGATGGGATCCTCCTGGTGGCCCTCCACATGAAGCAACAGGGCAAAGGTGACCACGGTGCCGGCAGCCAGGATCAGGGTGATACGCACATCGCCCGCCGAACCCAGGCTCTGCAGGCAGAGCATGAGGCAGATCAGGCAGATGCTGAGCAGTCCGATGCCCAAGTAGTCGACGCGGGTTTCACGCGCTTGGATATGCTCGCTCAGGAAAAGCTGGATCATGATGATGACCAGCAGTCCGATGGGCACATTGATGGCGAAGACCCAGTGCCAGCTTATTTGCTGGACGATGAAGCCTCCCAGCAGAGGGGCGATGATGGAGGCGATGCCCCAAGCCGATCCGTTCAGGCCGATCATCCCCGCTCGCTTGTCCAGTGGATAGATGTCTGCCAGAACCGTGTAGGTCAGCGGCTGGATGGCACCTGCCCCCAGGCCCTGCAGAAAACGGGCGCCGATCAGCTGGGGCATGGACTGGGACAGGGCGCACAGGGTGGACCCGATCACGAAGACCAGCAGACCGATGGTCAGCAACGGCTTACGGCCAAAGCGGTCTGAAAGCTTGCCGTAGATGGGCGTGGTAACCGCCGTCATGAGCAGATAGATGGAGTAGACCCAGTTCATGATGGACAGCCCATGCAGGTCCCCGATGATGGTGGGCATGGCGGTGGAGACGATGGTCCCCTCAATAGCCGTCATAAAGGTGGCAATGAAGACCGCCACCGTCACCAGGGTGCGATTGGTCTTCCTGCCACTGCCTGTATCGACTGTCTGTGACAATCCGAACCCCCTGTCGTAAGGTGTGTTGCTCTTGTTTGCGGACAATGGCCGCGAATTCCTAGTGGATTATAGCCGCACCGTGCGGCCTTGTCACCGTGTATTCTGGTAAGTCTGGTAAGGTGGTGTGCTGGTCCCGTGGCTCAGTTGGTTAGAGCGCCACCTTTACACGGTGGATGTCCCCGGTTCGAGTCCGGGCGGGACCACAGGGGTCATTAGGGGGCGTGCCCGAAGTCGAGTCTTAACGCTCACGTAGAATCGATGCACGACGATCGTTGACAAGAAAGGTCAGGAGGTCGATGCCTGATGTCAGCTAAGCCTGATGCCCGTGGAACCGAGGCGACCATCGCGCGCTCGGGCAAGCGCAAGTGGGGATATGACACCAAGCAGGTGGATGCCTTCCTGGAGCGGGCGCACTCACTTTATGAGAGCCAGGACCCTGATTTGACCCAGGAGGAGATAGCCAATGCCTCCTTTGACCTATGCAAGAACGGCTATATCATCACCCAGGTAGATGCTGCCCTCTCCCGACTGGAAAGGGTGATTTCCGACAGGCAGACCAGTCTGGAGATAGCACGGGTGGGCGTGGATGGTTGGACGACCAGGATGGTCAGTCTGCAATCAGAGCTGACTGCTCATGCCGGCAGACCCGCGGGCAGCGTCTTCAAGCGCGGGGACGCTGGTATGCCCTCATACGACTGCAAGCAGGTGGAGCGGCTGATCGAGCAGGTTCTCAACAAGACTTCTGACCAGCTCAACCTGCAGGAGGGTCGGAAGACGGACTCGGGCAAGTCGAAGAACACCGACATCACAGCTGACCGTGTCTCCAATGTCATCTTCACTCAGCGGCGAGGGTCCAAGGGTTATGACGAGCGTCAGGTGGACTTCTTCCTGGCCAAGGCAGTTGAGCTCCTGGAGCAGCTTGAGTCCTTTGCGCGGGTTAGCGAAAGGGCAAAGAGAGCCAGCGAGAGTTCAACGGCGCCCGCTGCTGTTCCTGCGCAGCCGCAGCTTCCGGTGCAGGACTCTTCAGCTTCCGGCGTTCAGCCACTGATCGGACAGAGCCAGGCACCGGCATGGAGCACTCCCAGTGCCTCCGCTCTTGCGGGTGACCAGAGCAGTCAGGATGATTTCGCTCAACTGCACCAGGCAGAGCGGGCCATCTTCGAGGCTCCGGCCGCCAGCACGAAGACGACACCTACGACGCCGACGGCGCAGCCCAACAGTTCTCTGAGTGCTCTGGCTTCGGCGGTCAACCAGCGGCTTGCCCAGGAAGGCGCTGGGGCAGCCGTAGGTGCTGGCGCCACAGCTGTCGGTGCAAGGGGTGTTGATACACCATCTTCGGTAGCGGCGGCGGCAGCTCCTGCTTCTTCTTCTGCGAGGTCGGCCTCATCGTCCGGATTCAGCGGTGGATCTGCTGTTGCCCCTGCCAATCCCGCAGTCTCCGGTCAACAGGAATCGGTCATGCCCGCTTCGGTGCCGCCAGCGGCTACAGACCCGGCATCTGCACCAGCCCGTACCACTCCTGCGGCACCTGCGTCGGCTGTACAATCAGTGCCGTTCAGCTCTGCGGCACCTTCTTCCTCTTCTCCAGCACTGCAGACTCCAGAGCCGACGGTATTCCACCAGACCGAATCGGCACCTGTCGCTTCCGCCCCCTCCACCTCGGCTGGGACTGCGTTCGTCCCCTCCGCAAGGCCAGAATCGCCAGCGTCTGCCTCGGCAGGTGCTGACGCTGCCGCTTCGTCTACACCAAGTGCCGCCTCGGTTATCTCTTCGCCATTCGTCGATGGCCATCTGGGCGCGGGCGGACCCTTGGGCAGTTATGAGGAACCGGCACCAGCAGCGCCTGAGACCCGTGAACGTCCCTGGGCAGAAACAGCCGGAAGCAGCACGGATACGCCCGACTGGGCCAAGCCCCGGTATTCGCAAAACACGCGTGGGAATAAACAGGACCAAGATCCGGATTCTTATCTGGCCTCCCTGCTCAATCAGGATCTGCCCAAGATGGATCTGGACATCCCCGATATTTCTTTCCCCGCCTTCGGTGACGCGGGAGAGCAGGATAAAGGCGGTCGATGAGTCATCTTGCAGTGATGAGTGAAGGTAGGCAGGCCGATTTGTTGGCCGGTAGTGAACGCACCTTGGCAGACTGGTCGCCCAGGGATGATGACCAGGAGCCTCGTAGCCTGGTCATCCTGGGATCCACAGGGTCCATCGGCACGCAGGCTCTGGATCTAATCAGTCGTCATAGGGATCGGTTCCAGGTGACTGGATTGGCCGCTGGCGGCGCGCATGTCGAGCTTCTGGCCCGCCAGGCCCGCGATTTTGGCGTGACTCGTCTGGCTCTGGCCGACAAGGCCCAGGTTCCGGCTCTGCAGCGGGCTCTCGAAGCCATTGGATTGACTGGCATCCAGGTAGAGGGAGGCATGGAGGCGGTTCAGGCTCTGGCCGGTTCTGGCAGTGATCTGGTCCTCAACGGCATCACTGGATCTGTCGGTCTGCGTCCATCCATTGCGGCCCTGCAGGCCGGATCCCAACTGGCTCTGGCCAACAAGGAGTCCGTAGTGGCCGGAGGCCATCTGCTCTTTGACGCCGAGATACGGCCGGGCCAGATCAACCCGGTCGACTCCGAGCATTCAGCCATCTGGCAATCCCTGCGTTCGGGGCAGCATGGAGAGGTGGCCCGTCTGGTGGTCACTGCCTCAGGAGGTCCCTTCCGGGGTTGGAGCCGTCAAGCCATGCGTGAGGTCACCCCTGAACAGGCCTTGAACCATCCGACCTGGTCCATGGGTCCGGTGGTCACCATCAACTCCTCCACCATGGTCAACAAGGGTCTGGAGGTCATCGAGGCCAGCAGGCTCTTCCGCATCGAGCCCGAGCGGATCACTGTGGTGGTCCACCCCCAGTCCGTGGTCCACTCCATGGTCCAGTTCCAGGACGGGGCCACCATAAGCCAGGCTTCGCCTCCTGACATGCGTCTGCCCATTGCCTTGGGCCTGTCGGCGCCCGCCCGTCTTGACAATGTGGCTGCGGCCTGCGACTGGTCCAAGGCCAGCACTTGGACTTTCGAGCCGCTGGATGACGAGGCCTTCCCGGCGGTAAACCTGGCCAGGCGGGCTCTGGGAAGCTGCGAGCCCATGACTGCGGTCTTCAATGCCGCCAACGAGCAGGCGGTCCGGGCCTTCCTGAATCACCAGCTGCCTTACCTGGACATCGTCAAAACCATTCGTTCTGTCATGGACGCCATGGAAACGCATCTTCCGGGAACATTCACATCCGTGGAGGTAATGGAGCAAGTCGAGCATGAGGCACGCCAAAGGGCCGATGCTTTGATAGACATGACAGCGTGAGTAGCATTCTCAAGACCGAACAGTCAACATCCTCCCAAGGGTTCCGCAAGACAGGCGAGCAGGCCATCAGTCAGACTCCGCTGCATCCTCGTCGCCGTTCCCGTCGGATCATGGTGGGGCCTGTGCCGGTCGGCGGGGGTGCCCCAATTTCGGTGCAGTCCATGACCAACACGGTCACCGCTGACATCAATGCGACCTTGCAGCAGATCGCCGAGTTGGCCGCCGCCGGCTGCGATATCGTACGAGTGGCCGTGCCCAGTCAGGATGATGCCGACGCGCTTCCCATCATTGCGAAGAAGTCGCCCATCCCGGTCATCGCCGACATCCACTTCCAGAGCAAGTACGTTTTCCAGGCCATCGATGCGGGCTGCGCAGCCGTCAGGGTCAATCCGGGCAACATCCGCAAGTTCGACCAGGTCGGTCCAGATATCTGCAAGGCTGCTACGGATGCGGGCATCTCCCTGCGCATCGGAGTCAACGCCGGCAGCCTGGACAAGGACATCTACGCCCGCTACGGCGGCCCCACCCCTGAGGCCCTGGTGGCCTCGGCCTTGAAAGAGGCCCACATGTTCGAGGACGTGGGCTTCCACGACTTCAAGATCTCCGTCAAGCACCACGATCCCGTTACCACAGTCCAGACCTACAGGCTCCTGGCATCCAAGGGCGACTGGCCCCTGCACCTGGGCGTGACCGAGGCCGGACCATCCTGGCAGGGGACCATCAAGTCCTGCCTGGCCTTCGGCGCGCTCCTGGCTGAGGGCATCGGCGACACCATCAGGGTATCCCTGTCCGCACCGCCTGTGGAAGAGGTCAAGGTGGGCTGCAAGATTTTGGAATATCTGGGACTGCGCCAGCGCCACTTCGACATCATTTCCTGCCCCTCATGCGGCAGAGCCCAGGTGGATGTGATTGAGCTGGCCAAGGAAGTGACCGAGGGTCTCAAGGACATCACCGCCCCCATCCGGGTGGCTGTCATGGGTTGCATCGTCAACGGCCCAGGTGAAGCCAGGGAGGCTGACCTTGGGGTGGCTTCGGGCAACGGCAAGGGCCAGATCATCATCAAGGGCAAGGTGGTTCAGACAGTGCCTGAGGATCAGATCGTCCCCACCCTGCTGGAACGGGCCAAGGAAATCGCTGCCCAGATGGATGCCAAGGCGGCGGTCCAGGGTGAAACCCTGCCGGAGGTAGGTCCCATGGTGGTTCCGGTCACCGGCCGTGCCAGCTGAGCGCGTAAGCACCATCCTCGCCACCGGTTACAATGGCCGTCGTGTCCCAAGAGGTTGAGCGTTCCCTCCCCGCGAGCCGGTGGAGCAGGGTCAGGCGGCTGATGACCAGTCTGCCTGTCTTCGTCATCCTCATGGGTCTGCTGGCCTCTGTTTCCCATCTGACTGCCGTCCCCTGGAAATACGAACCAGTGGATCAGAATTTTCCCACGCTGACGCCGGACACTGCGGTCACCTTCGACTGGCCTGCCGGGGTTGCCAGGGATACCGTTGGGCAGTACCAGGTCGAATCCCGCCACCAGGAACTGAGCGTGGAGAGGCCCGCCACAGGTGAGCACCAACGTATCCGAATACTGATTCGCACTCCTCAAGGGGCTTCAGGCCATAGGCCGGCTGTAGTTTTCATGCACGGCGCCGGTTACGGCACCTGCGACAATTCCTTCGGAGACGTAGCCCGGACCCTGGCCTCTGCTGGCTTCGTCACTGCCGTGCTGGACAAGCCGGTCTGGTCCACCACGGATGCTGACCGGGATTATCCAGCCTCAGCCAGCGCCTACGAGCGGGTTGCCAATCTGCTGCGCGACCGGGATGATGTGGATGCATCCAAGATAGGCATTTATGCCACCAGCGAGAGCACCTGGATTGCCGCCATGTTGCTGACCATGGACCACAGGATCGCCTTCCAGATCCTGCTGAGTCCCATGGTCTATTCACCACGGCATGCCATGGGCTTCTTCGTGGCCCAGGACTTCGCCATTGCCGGAGCTAACCAGGGCTATCAGTCGGTGGTCCGTCGGCTCTTCAGCACTGATGCCACCCTCTTGGGCCTGAACAATCTGGACATTGACCCTACCGACCGCTACACCTATGCCATTCCCACCCTGCTGGCCTACGGGGCCAAGGATGTCATGACTGCCCAGGTGGAAGGGGTGCAACGCGTGCTCTCCCAGGCCCACGCCTCCGGCAATGAGAACGTAACTGTGCGGTCCTACCCCGTCTCCAACCATGTGCTGCGGCTGGGGGATGAGGCCCAGACCGGCACGCCCCTGGCCGACCACTACCAGCAGGACATGATTGACTGGGCGGTTGGTCAGGTCCATGGCCTGCATCAGACCAGTCCCAGTGTGGGTGGGGCCACCATCCACCAGTCCATTGCCGTGCCTACTGACCTGCGGGGGCGGCGCTCGCTGACCATCTATATGCTGGTCCTGCATATGCTGACCCTGGTTCTTTTGCTGGCGTCCCTGATCATGGCAGCGGTGGCAGGTCTGATGAAATTGTTCCGTCTGCGCCGACGCAAGGACCCGGTGCTGGGCTTCAGCCATGGTTTCGGCGGCACCTTGGTCACTATAACTGGCACCACCCTGGCTACCCTGGTCCTTTTCGGAGCTGGTCTGGGTCAGGTCATCATGGCCGTGGTACGCCTGGGCTGGGGTGGCGTGCCCGACCAGGCGGGGGTCAGCTACTGGAGCTGGCCGGTCATCCAGGTGGTCTGCGCACTGGTCATCTGGGCCTGGTCGCGCACCTTCGCCCGCATGGTTGAAGTAGCCTCCCTGAGGGGACTGAACCGGCTGCCCGACCAGGTCCGCACAAGCAAGGCCGGCGGCCCCACTTTGCGCCAGCAGATGCGCAACATGGATCCCAGGCCTGTTTTGGCTTCCACCCGCTTCGGCGTTGCCCTCTTCATCGTCACCACCCTGGCCATGTTCGGAGTCCTGCTGATCTTCGCTTTTTGGGGCCTGTTCATCTACCAATGAAAGGACGGGACCGTCGTGGCCATCTATCGTGACGAGGGCCTGGTCCTCAGAACGGTCAAACTGGGCGAGGCCGACCGCATCGTCACCATTCTGACCAGGGGGCACGGCAAGGTCAGGGCCGTGGCCAAGGGGGTGCGACGGACCAAGTCCCGCTTTGGTGCGCGGCTGGAGCCCTTCATGCGTGACGATCTGCTCATCTCCCGTGGCCGCAACCTGGACATCGTCTCACAGGCGGTCTGCATAGCCCCTTATGCGGATGCCATATGCGCCGACTACGACCTCTACGCCAACGGGGGCGTCATGCTTGAGACCGCCGACAAGATCGTGGTGGGTGAGCACGAGCCGGCCCCGGAGCAATACCGTCTGCTGGTCTCCGCCTTGGCCAGCCTGGCAGGTCATCGACATGACCCCCGTGACATCGGCGCCTCCTACCTGCTGCGCTCCCTGGCGTTGGCGGGCTGGCGTCCCCGGCTGGATTCCTGCATCGTCTGCGGACGGACAGACCAGCTGACCCACTTTTCTGTGCCCGGCGGCGGGGTGGTCTGCAGTCGGGACAGGCCTACTGACGCCGTGGCGGTGGATCCCGCCACCCTGGCCCGCTTCCGGGCACTGAGCAGCGGGGATTGGTCCAAGCTGGACGGCAAGGGCTCAACCCCCCTCTGCGATGGTCTTGTCGAGAAATGGGGCGAATATTACCTGGAGCGGCCCATCAGGTCCTTGCGGCTATTAGATTCTTAAAACATGAGCTTTGACCCTGTCGACTACACCTCCCTGGATGTACCTGCAGCCCCCTTCTCCGACCCAGGACGAATCCCACAATTTCCCGAGGGTTCAGTCCCGCGTCATCTGGGTGTGATCATGGACGGGAATGGCCGCTGGGCCAAGCAGAGGGGCATGGAGCGCACCCAGGGTCATCGGGCCGCCGAGCCGGTGGTCTTTGATACCATAGCCGGGGCCATTGAGGCTGGGGTTCGATACCTGAGCCTGTACACCTTCTCTACAGAAAACTGGAAGCGCTCGCCGGCCGAAGTCCGCTTCCTGATGGGCTTCTCCCGAGACATCATCCACCGTCGGGTGGCCCAGATGGATGATTGGGGAGTGCGCGTGCGCTGGGCGGGCCGTCGGCCCCGGCTCTGGAAGTCGGTCATTGACGAGCTGGAGGCGGCCATGGAGCGCACCCGGCACAACACCAGGATCGATGTGATCTTCTGCATCAACTACGGTGGCAGGGCTGAGCTGGCCGATGCAGCCACCGACATCGCCCGGGAGGTGGCGGCCGGGCAGATCAAAGGTTCCAAGGTGACCGAAAAGATGATCGCCCAGCACCTCTACAACCCCGACATACCGGACTGTGACCTGGTTCTGCGCACCTCGGGGGAGCAGCGCACCTCCAACTTCCTGCCCTGGCAGGCTGCATACGCGGAGTTGGATTTCGTGCCTGAGCTCTTCCCCGACTGCGGGCGGGAGGTGCTCTGGCGGGCCATTGACGATTACATCCACAGGGACAGGCGCTTCGGTGGCGTAGAGAATGCCTGAGAAAACAAGGCCTCACAATTTGTGAAGTTAACCATAGTCGTCCAAATTTACATGTCTGAACACTCTTGCAATGCCCTTGAAAGGTAGTCTGTGTCTTATCGCAGCGGAGCAATCCATATCCGCTGTGGAAATCAGGGCAGCAAACGAAGCAAGGGAGTGACAGGCGTGGACGACAAGCAACGCATCATGCAGATCATCGAAGATAAGTCACAGGAGTTCATCGAGGCCGCCGACCATATTTGGGGTACCCCCGAGACAAGGTTTGCCGTGAAGGAGTCGGTCCAGCAGCACTACAAGGTTTTGGAGCAGGAGGGCTTTGACATCGAGAAGGGCGTGGGCCATATGGACTATGCCTACGTGGCGACCTGGGGCTCGGGCCGTCCGGTGATAGGCATCACCGGCGAATACGACGCCCTGGGGGGTCTCAGCCAGGTGGCTGATTTGGGCGAGCACAAGCCCTTGGTCGAAGGCGGCAACGGGCAAGGCTGCGGCCACAACATTCTGGGTATGGCAGCAGTCGCGGCCGGAGTCGGGATCAAGACCTTCATGGAGGAGAAGGGGCTCAAGGGGACCATCAAGGTCTTCGGCTGCCCTGCTGAGGAGTCGGGCTACGGCAAGGCTTTCATGGCCAGGGACGGGGTCTTCGACGGGCTGGATCTGGCTCTGTCCTGGCACCCCTCGGATGTGACCCAGGCCTGGGGCTCCTCCAGCCTGGCGGTCCTGCAGGCCTACTTCGACTTCACCGGTGTGCCGGCGCACGCGGCTGCGGCCCCTGAGCTGGGCCGGAGCGCCTTGGATGCCGCGGAGCTGATGAACGTGGGAGTGCAGTTCCTGCGTGAGCACATGA
Organism: Bifidobacterium sp. wkB338; assembly: GCF_003688325.1. NCBI lineage: Bacteria > Bacillati > Actinomycetota > Actinomycetes > Bifidobacteriales > Bifidobacteriaceae > Bifidobacterium > Bifidobacterium sp. wkB338. Next base: position 4,540 of record NZ_NPOR01000022.1, on the reverse strand, counting down.
TCGATGAGGCCCGTGTGCACTACGCCTTTATCGACGCAGGCGGCGAGTCAGCCAATGTGGTGCAGTCCCATGCGCGGCTCTACTATTTCGTGCGCGCTCCCAGGATGGATCAGGCTCAGGATCTGTTCAAGCGTGTGGAGAAGATCGCCCAGGGTGCAGCCCTGATGACCGAGACCCAGGTCAAGGAAGAGTTCGACGCGGCCTGCTACAACTTCATCCCCAACCATCCGCTGACCGAGGCTATAGACAGGAACCTGGACATCGTTGGCCCCCTGCCTCTGGACCAGCAGGAGCTGGACTATGAGCGCCGCTACACCGACACGGTCCCTGAGGCCGGCAAGCAGCGGGTGCTCAGCCGCACCAAGGCCGCCTTCCCTGATCTTCCGGATGAGGAAGTCAGGAAGATGGCCGAGTCCACTATGGCCTTGAAGAAGTATCCACTGGCCTTCACCGATACGGCATCGGGGTCCACAGACGTCGGCGATGTCAGCTGGCAGACACCCACCGCCCAGTTCAGCGGCGGCTTCGAGCCTCAGGGTACCTCAGCTCATTCCTGGCAGTGGGCGGCCAACGGCAAGTCCTCGGTGGCCCACAAGGGTCTGCTTGCGGCAGGTAAGACCCTGGCTCTGACTGCTTATGATGCATTTACCAACCCGGACCTGGTCAAGGCTGCCAAGGAGGACTTCGACAAGACATTCGCCGGCCAGGAGTACAAGGTCGTCATCCCTGACGATGTGATGCCCCACTGACCTACTATTCAGCTGTCGCCGTGCCCTGTGATCCCTGTGGATTACATCGCCCGGCGGCTGTCGGCTTCGACTGAAGGATGACAGACCAATGGCAATCAAGCAATCCTCAAAAACGGCGAGCGGAACGCTGATCTTCTCCCTGATGGCCGGTTACTCGATCGTGTACATGGACAAGAACATGATCTCGACCGCCATCATCCCCATCTCCGAGCAGTTCCACCTTGACTCGGGGCAGACAGGCATCATCATGTCGGCCTTCTTCCTGGGCTACTCGCTCATGCAGATTCCCAGCGGTTGGCTGGCCGACCGGCTTGGGGCCAAGCGTGTGCTGATGGCCTCCATGATCATCATCGGCCTGTTCAGCTACCTGTTTGGCCTGGCCAATGGTCTGGTCTTCTTCATCATCGTCCGGTTCTTCGCTGGCATGGGCCATGGTGGCTATCCGCCCTCCTGCTCCAAGTCGATTGCGGAGAACTTCCCCCAGGAACGGCGCACCTTCGTCCAGTCGCTGATCCTGTCGACCTCGGGCATCGGCGGCATTCTGGCCTTCGTTCTGGGCGCTAATCTAGTTGCGATCAACTGGCATCTGGCCTACGCCGTGCTGGGCACCCTCTATCTGCTGGCCTTTGTCTGCATCCTGATCTTCGTGCCCTCCCAGCCTCGCCAGCCCGAAGTCGACCAGAAGCCGGGAGCCAAGGGGGCAGGGTTCCTCGAGGTCTTGAAGAATCGGAACGTGCTGGTCCTCTTCGTGGCCATGCTGCTGCTGAACATCCTCCTGTACGGCAATATCTCCTGGATGCCCACCTTCATCAAAAACACCTTTGGACTCTCGATCGGTCAGGCGGGCATCCTGCTGGCGGTCAATGCGGTATTCACGACCGTCGCCACCATCTATGCCGGTCAGTTGCTCTCGAAGCTCTTCCTGGGCAGGGAGAAGGTGGCCATCCTGGGCGCCGGGGTAATCAGTGCCGTCCTGGTTGTCTGCTTTGTCTTCTCGCGTAACATCTGGCTCTCCCTCCTGCTGCTGATCCTGGTCTCCTGCGTTTCTGTGGTGGCCTTCACCGGCATCTTCACTTGGCCCCACAAGATCATGGACCCGCACATCATCGGCTCTGCCATAGGCATCATCAACACCGGCGGCACCTTGGGTGGATTCCTGGCTCCCATGATCATCGGCTACTTGGTCAAGGCAGCCGGCGGCTCCTTCGTTGGAGCCTTCCTCTTCATGGGTGCGGCAGCCATCGTCTCGGGGCTGATGGCTCTGCTGGTTAAGGTCGGCAAATAAAGCCGAAGCCGACTAGACTGAAAACGGTATTCAAAAGGAAACCGTTTCTGCAAGGCATTGGTTTAACAAGATGTGCACGGGTTGACTTCATTTCTGTCTCGTTGAAAGTGAAATGGAGCCAACCCATGTCACTGTTAGTTCAGGCGGCTAGCCAGCAGATTGGCCGTGTCAAGAGTTGGTTATGAAGTGTCAGGATGGATGCCCTTCAGATAACTACACAACTCCTGGACTGCCAACTCCATCCTTGTCATTCCTATTTCTAGATCATTGCCAGCTATCGTCGTATGAGACCTTGCCAGTCCATGGAGAATCATTGAGATTGAAATCGGCGTCTCTGTAAGGCTGAACCACCTTTCATTAACCATCTAGACCATTGTCGCGGAGTGTAAAAACCTGGCACTGGTTTATAACCATGTTGCCCCCCGAGCTGGTCAAAATTAGACTTCTTGGACCTTCGTTGGGGAAGCTGTAAGAGGACAAGACTGCCTCGCCTTGATTGGCATAAACCTCAATGGAGCCTCTGTCCACATAGACACGAAGGCTCAGCTCATTTTCCACTGCATCGAGTTCGACAATCCTGCTACTCCTGTCGCCATTACCCCCCCTAGACCTGTCAAGGATAAGCTGATGAGTTTCTTTATCGTAGGTCAGTAAAACATAAGACCCATCGGCAGTCGCATGGATCTTCAGGCCTGCTTGTTCGAAATTAGAGGTTTCGAGATCTATTTCCATGATGATCTCACCTGCTTTTAAGTCTTCGCAGAGTGTGATTTCCGGTTCAGGCTGTACCAACAGTGAGCCTGCTTGGAGTTCATTCTCTCGAAGTTCTGCCATTTCGGACACAGGCAGAGTGCATACATTACCTTTTGAATCTAGTCTGACCTCCCGTGGGATGGTTAATTGTCCGTTCCATCCATCTTCAATCGTTGGCATGGAGGAAGAATCAGGTTTCATCCACCCGTACATAATTCGCCGTCCATCCGGAGCCATAAAGGACTGGGGGGCGTAAAAATTGTGTCCGTGATCCCACTTTCTTAGGCTTGTCTTGGATTGGAATCCGGTTTCAGGACTGAAGTCACCTACCATGTAGCCAGCGACCACATTGGTTTCTGCATCGGGGTCTTGTGGATCACGCCTCATCTCCGATAAGCAGAGCACCCAGACGGTATCACCTTTTGCATTCTTCAGAGGAAAGAGATCTGGACATTCCACCATGAAGACATCAGGATTCTTATCTTCAAAGATGACTTTGAGGAAAGTCCATGAAATCATGTCTCTGGAGGAGTAGAGCCATATCTGCCCCTTCTGCTGAGCTGTTCCGACACCGTGGATCATATACCAGATCCCGTCTTGTTTCCAGACTTTGGGGTCGCGAAAATCATCCATTCGTTGGTTTTGAGGTGGGGCAATAATCCGTCCCAGTTTTTCAAAGTGTACAGCATTTGAATCCAGAGCTCGGGCCATCATTTGCACTTGAGTCTGCCCAGCTCGGCTGTTATTTGGATCCAACCACCGTTGACCGGTGTAGTAGACGCAGAGATTACCGTTATCATCCACAACAGCCGAACCGGAAAAGACTCCATCTCTGTCATCACCCTCACCTGGGGCAAGGGCCACACGTTCTCTTCGCCAAGTCACCATGTCAGAAGAGGAGACATGACCCCAGTACATAGGTCCCCAGACAGGTTCGTATGGATTGAGCTGATAGTAGACGTGCCAGCGACCATGATAGTAGCTCAGTCCGTTGGGATCGTTAATCCAGCCGCTCTGGGAAGCGATGTGGAAAAGGGGGTACCATCGGTCACGGCGACTGACCCTACCCCTTCTCAGATGTTGCTCTGCTCTGTTTATAGCTTTTTCGGAATCATCTGGGCAGGTGCGGTCGAGGCTGTCTGTCTTCATATTTCTTTCTCCTAGTTTGATTCTTTCTGAACTGAGCGGGTTTTAGGCGAATATCACCCCTTGACGCCTGTAGCTGCGATCGAGGAGACAAATTGCCGTTGGAATATGACGAAGACAGCAATGATTGGGAGTGTAATCAGTGAACTGTAGGCCATTATTTGTCCCCAAGAAGTGGTCATTTGTTGAAAATACTGCACGCCAATCATAACTGGACGGTTATTTTCAGACTGGACTACCATAAGTGGCCATAGATACTGGTTCCACATAGGCAGGAAGCTGAGGATGACGACAGTAGCCGTTGCTGGACCTGATAGGGGCATGACTATTCGAGAGTAGATACGGAACCACCCAGCGCCGTCCACCTTGGCGGCCTCATCCAAATCCTTGGGAATAGTCTCGAAGTATTGGATGTAAAGATACACTGAGAAAGCGTTGGCAATGAACGGGATGATTTGAATGGTCAGTGTATCCATCCATCCTCTTGTGAAGTACAACCCAAACTGGTCGATTGCTGGCCTCGGCAACTGGTTGATCCACCATAGTAGGGGAATAGCGTAAGTCTCGAAGGGGACCATCAAGGTAGCCAGTATAAAAGTAAAAATAA
>NZ_NPOR01000018.1:0-109907 GCF_003688325.1 Bifidobacterium sp. wkB338 | reverse complement strand
TATTTAAAGAAGCTAAGGAAACAGATTTCTCGTAGGCGTCAAGAGAAAGCCGTTGACTCATTGTAACCTGCGCAACTATTCATAACAATCGATAACCTGTATAGCCAGCCTGAAATGTCGACGATAGCTATTGGCCAGCAGCAAAACATGAGCATTTCGTCTACCTTTATTTGAAAACTTCACGCTCTTTTTTCGGCTCAACTTGGTCTCTTTCGAACAGACGTTCGACGCTCCCGAGAACCGCTCCGGTTGATCAAATCGATAAATCCCCGTATCATTGGTATGTCAGAATTTCCTCGGAAGTAAGTTGGTGCGTCTATGTCCATCAGGGTGGTCGAACTGTTCGCAGGTGTGGGCGGATTTCGTCTAGGCCTGGATGGTTATAACAATCCTGAGCATCCCGAATTCCACATGGAAGCCGCCGGTCCTTTCCAGACCGTCTGGGCCAACCAGTGGGAGCCCAATGGCAGCGAAGCCAAGCAATTTGCATGGCGCTGCTACGAGGACCGTTTTGGAACTGGATCTTGCGTTAATGAAGATATAGCTGAAGTACTAAGGAAAGTCGACAAGGGAGAAGCCAATATCCCACAGTTCGACATGCTTGTCGGCGGCTTCCCATGCCAGGATTACAGCGTGGCTAAGCCGCTCTCTCAATCTTCAGGAATAGAGGGCAAAAAAGGCGTCCTCTGGTGGAGCATAAATACACTTTTGCAGAAACGTAAACCACGTCTAGTGTTGCTTGAGAACGTAGATAGACTATTGAAATCACCATCTACACAGCGTGGACGTGATTTTGCCATCATTCTTTCTTGCTTGTCCCGGCTGGGTTACTCGGTCGAATGGAGAGTGATTAATGCTGCAGATTATGGGATGCCCCAACGAAGGAGGAGGGTCTACATCTTCGCAGAACTCACCCGAAGTGCATGGGACCTCTCGACTCGTCTGCACAGCAATGGAATCATGGCAGAGGCCTTTCCGGCAGAGCCATCCGAAAAAAAAGATTCTGGTACATTTCGCATCAACGATGACCCCTATGACGTAACCAAACGATTCGGCATCGATTCGAAGACTTCTCTCTTTCGGAATGCGGGCGTAATGCAAGACGGTGTCGTATTCAGCGAACGGGTAGAAGCGGTGTACACCGGCCAAAAAACTGTCTTAGGAGACATCCTTGTACCTCCGCAAGATGTTCCACAGCAATTCTGGATTGACGAAGACTCCCTATCGAAATGGTCATATTTGAAGGGTGCAAAAAAGGAACAGCGGGAGGCGAAGTCAGGTTTTGAATACACTTACGCCGAAGGGCCCGTCACCTTTCCAGATTCATTGGACAAACCCAGTAGGACCATTCTGACTGGTGAAGGCGGTAAAGGGGCCAGCCGTATGAAGCATGTTGTCGAGCAGAACGGCAGGCTCAGAAGGCTGGTACCAGATGAACTCGACCAGCTACAAATGTTCCCACGGGGCTGGACAGATGACGGTATGAGCGACGGGCACAGGGCCTTCTGTATGGGCAATGCTCTTGTCACCGGAATCCCCCACAGAATTGGCAAGGTCATTGCCGGTCGTCTGATGCCTGGTCGATAATCTGCTGAACATATTTGTTCGTAATCCAGAAAGATTTCTTCGTCTCCCTGGTTCCCTGCGGGGTAAGACAGGTCTCACCTTTCGTGGCGTGAGGGCGCACGTGTATATGCGAACCATTGCCTTCCAATCCCCTGATGCCGGGAAAGTGATCATAATCATTGGCAAGGATGTGCTGTCTCGTTATCTTGTACACTCGACAGGCCTCGGCCAGGTCTTCGTCGGTTGGCGTCCACCACACCAACTGCGACAAAAACAAGGGGCCATGCTCCTCACGTTGACTGAAGACGACAAACAGATAAGGAGTGGTCATGTATCCGTACAGCTTGCTGTCCTCCCAATCAGTGCAGGCTACTTCCTTATAGTCCATTGCAGGGAATGAAAGCGACTCTTTGACACGTCCTGTGCGGCTCCGCCTGATTGTGCGCACCATAATACCAGCCTTGTCGAATTCCTCTATACTCTTGTCAGTACCTATACCGAGGATTTTCTTTGTTATTATTGCGTAATAGTTCTTAGCATGCTCACTTGCGGAGATTTGCAGGACGGATTTCAGCTCTTTCTTCGTTTTTCCCATGTAAGGGCGGAATCTCGTCTTCACCAACTGGTGGAGGGTCAGATTCACCTCGTCCTTTTCCCTCTTGATTGAAGCGTACTTTTCCTTTTGGAAGAGCTGATTGATGACCGTGGTCATATATGATGATTTCAGGGCCCACCTTCTTGGCTTGGCGCACCGGTCCGATTTGGGTTGCGGGTATTTTTCCCCGTGACCGGAACCGGTAGTGGCAGCTTCAAGGTATACGGTGTCACGGCCGCTTACCTTATCCGCGTCTCCATTCCTCACTTTTGCGAGAACCGTATTCCAGTCTGCCAGCATCTGGGGCTTATCTCTTTCTGGCACACCCCACATGGTGGCCAGTCTGAATCTCATATCCAAAACGCTGTCGCTACCTGGGTCATAGTCGTAGGCCAGCAGGAGAATCTTCGACATCTTATCCATAAGATGGCTCTTCTTGAAATCCTCGTTGAGAATCGTCATCCAGTTGATGTTAGTTATAGCGAGTCGTTCCTTGGCACAAGGCTTGTGGTGGGCATCGTATCTTAAACCTGTAGTCTTGAGCTCAACACCGACTTTTGGGAAATCAGGACCTTGAACATTGTTGTTTCTGATGCGAAAATAGTATTCTTCGACAGTTTCGCCCATGGCCCCCTTGCCTCCGCTACCCTTGGGTCTGGCATCCGGGGGCAAATCCAAAGCTTCTCTCAAAGTTTTATTTACAATGCGCTTGGCATACTCTTCAATGCTGCTGACATTACTGTCATCGTATGGTACGTCCTCTTGCATCTCCACCATGTGTAACAAGTATACTTACCTCAGTCATACTGTATCTCGGTGGTATTGGAACCAGCAGACAGGTTTATGTAAGATTATGCCCATTGCCTTCTGAGGAATTAAAATACGTCAACCACAACAACGGTATGCCACATACCTCATTTCCTCCGGTTTACCAGTTTAGAAGTATCGTGTAGTATCCCAAATTCATACCAATTAAATTAGGATCATTCTGATAAAGCGAGTGCATCATAGGATTACGTACACCTTTTAACAAATCAGGTGGAGACCAGCAATTAGAGACAAAGAACAGAACATGAACGGACGCAAGAACAATAACGAATGCGACCAAAAAGATATGATTGACAAGAATCAAATTATCTCGCTGCCAGGGCCGAGGTTGCCGAGCATGAGGCCGAGACTGCCAAGTCAGGGAACTCCGTCGTTGAAGCCACTTGACATAACAGAAGTAAACAACTGCAGGATTCTGAATGTATGATGCAAACCACCAGTTCTCATGAAGCATATGCAAAACAGCAGACAGTTCGCAGCAGGGGCCACGCTGGAGCCTAGGCCACAGAATGAGGAATGGACGCGTAGCTTCTGTTTCGGGGTAGCAGCATTTTATTCATAGCTGCTCTAGATAGCCACTACGTACAATGCCTATTTTTCTTTCGTCCTAGATACAACACTCTCTGGCATCGATACGCGTTTCCAAACTCATTGGATTTACCATCTTTAGCATGAAGAAGACGGGAGAGTGCCGGCCAACATCAAGGTCACATTCATTAACGTTATAATTGCTGTTTATGTCTTTATCATCGTCCTCTTTTCTTCAACTGAATGGGAAGTGTGGACAACAAGCAGAATTCCATCATCAACACTTTGATTTGTCCCATATTGAATGAAATCATCACTGTATTTAGCCTTGTCTTCGCAAGCTTGTGTACGAACCTTTCTCATGTCATACCAATGCTCCGAACAAGCATGAATGAAGAACCTGGAAAGGGATGTGAAACCCAATTTACGTGTACCATAAGGCATACACGGGAACGGTCCTAGAAAGGGTGTTTATGCTGTCATTCGTCAACGACTATTCCGAGGGCGCACATCCCGCAGTCCTGCAGCGGCTGATCGACACCAACATGGAGCACCTTCCCGGGTACGGCAAGGATCGGTACTGCTCCTCCGCCGCTCAGAAAATCGCCCAAGCTTGTGGCTGCCCCCAGGCCCAGGTCTATTTCATGGCCGGAGGAACCCAGACCAACCAGGTCGTCACTTCCTGCCTGCTGAAGTCATATCAAGGAGTGGTCGCTGCGGATACTGGCCATGTCAATGTCCATGAGGCCGGCGCCATCGAAGCCGTAGGCCACAAGGTTCTGACAATTCGCGGCGAACAGGGCAAGATTCGCGCAGAGGACCTTGACGCTTTTCTGGAAGGCTTCTATGCCGACGGAAACCACGAGCAGATGGTCTTCCCCGGCATGGTCTACATCTCACATCCCACCGAGTATGGAACCCTCTACACTCGCCAGGAGCTGGAAGACCTCTCGCAGATCTGTCGGGAATACAAGATTCCGCTCTACCTGGACGGGGCCAGGCTGGGATACGGACTGGTGGCTCCCGGAACCGACGTCAACCTGACGGACATAGCCCGTCTCTGCGACGTCTTCTACATCGGCGGAACCAAGGTAGGCGCACTCTGCGGCGAAGCGGTGGTCTTCCCCGGAGGAAATGCTCCCGAGCATTTCAGCACCATGATCAAAAGAAGAGGTGCCCTTCTGGCCAAGGGAAGACTCCTGGGAGTGCAGTTCGATGCCCTCTTTACCGATGACCTCTATTCACGAATCAGCCGCAACGCCATCCAGACGGCAGCGATGATCAAAAAGGCCCTGCGGGAGAAGGGGTATCAGATTGTCATGGACTCCCCCACCAACCAGACCTTCGTCCGCCTGGACAATGAACGCATGGAGGAGCTGTCCAAGCAGGTCGCCTTCGACTTCTGGGAACGCAGCGATGCCACCCACACCGTGATCCGGCTGGCCACCTCCTGGGCGACGACAGTCGAGGACACCCAAGCCCTGATCAATCTGCTGTAAAAGCCGTTCACGCTAAACGAAGACAAGACCAAAGTCATCCTGCCGCCCCTCCCCTACCGGTCATCCTTGGGGGGGGGGGGGCGTTTATGTATATGAACATTGCCGATCCCACTTTGTCGGACATATCACACCCTTTCAGGGTGAGTACATAGTTATCTTTCATTAAGATTTTTATTGCATCGATGTAGATGCGCACACCCCGTCCTGAGCATAGGGGCGCGAATGATTCAACGATGAAAGGAAGCTTATGAAAGCCGTTGTTTTCGAAGAATACAATACCTTCCCCACCCTCAAGGAAGTGCCGGAGCCGACACCCGGGAGCGGCGAGGTTCTACTCAAGGTGGCCGGGGCAGGTTGCTGCCATTCCGACGTCTCCGTCTTCCAGGACTACACCCCCGAAACCGGCAGCCACACCAAGCCGCCATTCATTCTGGGACATGAGACCACTGGTTGGGTCGAAGAGGTAGGACCCGACGTCACGGGCTTCAAGAAGGGCGATGCCTACATTGTCTATGGGCCCACCGGATGCGGCCACTGCCCTCACTGCGTGGCCGGCCAGGAGAACTACTGCTCCAGCGCCGCAACCAATAAATCACTGGCCCTGGGACTGGGGCGCGACGGCGGCATGGCCGAATACATGACCGTCCCGGCCCGCAACCTGGTGCCCCTGGGCGATGCGGATCCCATCGGCGCAGCACCCCTGGCTGACGCTGCCCTGACTCCCTACCACGCCATCCGGGCTGCCATGCCCCACCTGAACGGCGGCGGAAAGTATGCTCTGGTCATTGGCCTGGGCGGACTGGGCCAGATCGCCATTCAGATTCTTCACGCCCTGACCGGCGCCACCGTGATTGCCACGGACACCAAGCCGGAGGCCCTGGCCAAGGCTGAGGCCAAGGGTGCCATCCCCGTGGTCAGCGACGAGCACCAGGTGGAGAACATCAGGAAGATCACCCACGGGGAGGGTGTGGATGCCGCCTTCGATTTCGTGGGTGTGGCCCCGACCATTGCTGCCGCACAGGCTTCGGGCGGCCCGGGATCCCGTGTGACCGTGGTCGGCATCGCCGGCGGCAAGGCGGAATACGACTGGTACTCCAAGCCCTGGGAGCAGGAGCTGCTTGGCGTTTACTGGGGTTCCATCCCTGAGCTCTACGATGTGGCCAACATGTATCGCAACGGCCAGATCGAGACCGAGATCGAAACCTACTCGCTGGACAATGCCCTAGATGCCTACCACAAGCTGGTCGACAACAAGCTCTCGGCCAGGGCTGTTATAGTGCCCCACACCAAGGCCTGATTTCGCCTGATTGTAGACGCAGAAGCGACTCATCTGTCAGTCGGATTTAAGCACAATCAGATTTAAGTACTGTCGGATTCATGTGCTGACCCCATCCTCCGCCTACATGCGCTGTGGCCTGTCATGGTTTTGCCATGAAGGCCGTGACAAGCCACAGCGTCTCACCAAGCTGCCTCGAACCTTGGTTATTTACAGCTCCTTCGATTGCGGAGCATCACTCAGCAGCAAGTGGACCAAGAAAATACCGTTGGTGGATTCCAGCCGCATGGAGCCGCCCAGTGAATCCACCAAGGAGTCAACAATACTGAGACCCAGGCCTGTGCTTCTGATCTTGGTCCGTGATTGGTCATCGGTCTGGAACCGTTCCATGAGCCTGTCCACATCGATTGCTTCGCCCGTAGTTTTGTTGCCGAAGTCCAAATGAATTCGTCCATCTTCACTCTTGTGCAGGTCCACCCAGGCTGATTCCTCCGCATACTTGAGCCAGTTGCCAATCAGGTTCTGAATTATTCGACTCATCATGGTCTGATCCGTCGTAATTTCCACACCAGTTTGAATTCTGGGCTCCACCGTGACGGACCGCGCAGTCAGAGAATCGAAGGCATTGAAGAGCTCCTGCTGAACCAAAGCCGATAGGTTCACCCTGGTCAGATCCAGGCTCACGCTCTTCTCCTGTATCAGATTGAAATCCATCAGGTAATGCAGATAGTGATCCACCGATTGCAGGTTGTTGAGGATCTTACCCAATTGCTCCTGATCAGCCGATCCCTCCTTGAGCAGCTGGGCGTATCCCCTGGCCACGGTCAGCGGGGTCTTGATGTCATGGGTTAGGTTGGTCAGCATCTGCCGGACTTGCTTGTTCTGCTCAGCCTGGGTGATCTGCAGCCGCCTGGTCTTGTTCAGAACGGCGTTGATCCTATCCGCCAGAGTGCGGATGAGCCCGATATTGGACCCAGTGGTTACCAAGGCATTAGTGTCGGCATGGTTGATGAAGTCCAGATCGTCACTGATCCGTTTGAGGTCGACAATCAGCATTATCAGGCCAATCGCCAGGGCGAGGGCGACAAGACCCAAAACAAGTGCGGCCACCTTCACGGATTCACCTCCGACGACCCTTATTCATCGTTCTTTCTTCCATCCAAATTCAGACCAGGCGGACGCCGATGCCCCAGACCGACACGATGTAGCGCTGACTGCCGGTGTATCTGTTCAGACTGGTCCGCAAGGTGCTCAGGTGCACATTGAGAGTATTCTCGGCATTGATGTATGGCTGGTTCCAAACCTGCCTGTAGAGGTCCTCCTTCTCGAAGACCCGATGTGGATGGTCCATCAGAAGCTCAAGGATGGCGAATTCCTTGCGTGCCAGTTCGACCCTGTGCCCATCAACGCTGACCGTGTGCTCCATCCGGTCCAGCTCGATCCCCTGAAAACAAATCTTGGCGTCGGATTCACCTGCTGCATCCGCATCGGCTTTCAGTGCCCCGGATTGGCGCAGCTGGACCTGGACACGAGCGCGGAGCTCGTCAATGTCGAAAGGCTTGGTCACATAATCATTGGCGCCCTGCTCCAGGAGGCTGACGGTTCTGGTCTTATCCTGAATGGCCGTGAGGATGATGACCGGCACCGACGACATATGCCGAATGGCCTTGAGGACGCTGTCCCCGGTGACTACAGGGAGCATCAGATCCAGAAGGATCAGGTCGGGTTCCTCCTGCTGAAAGCGGGCCAAGGCCTGGGCGCCCGTCGTCGCCTGGATAATCCTGTAGGTCTCGCCCAGCACATCCTTGAGCAGGGACTGGATGTCCTCCTGATCCTCCACGACCAGAATCGTCGGCATACTGTCTTCCTTTCGCAGGTCACTCTCATGTTACTGAAGCCGCCTAACGATGCCGATCTCGCCCAAGCGGATTTATGAAATTCTTAATGATTTCTTAGCCAAGCACTTAAGAAAGGCACTTTAGATTTTAAGACAGCGACACAGGGAAAGGAATTCCATGGACGATACCATTCTGGATATTAACCATGTCAGCAAACGGTTCGGCCGCTTCCAGGCACTGGACGATCTCAGCCTCTCCATAAACAAGGGCGAGATCTACGGGCTGATCGGCGAGAACGGCGCTGGCAAAACCACCCTGATGCGTCTGATCACCGGACTGTCCCCCATACAGAAGGGAACCATAAGGCTGATGGGGCACACAATTGGCAAGGACAGCCGGATACTGAGCAGAATAGGCTCGGTCATTGAGGCACCAGCCGCCTTCAAAAAACTGACCGTCAGCCAGAACATGAAGCTGACAGCCATCCAGCACGGGCTGGCCGACGACAAGGCCATCGATCAGACCATCGACTTCGTCGGCCTGAGCGAAAAGGCCAAGACTCGGGCCGGTCACCTCTCTCTGGGCCAGCGTCAGCGCTTGGGGCTGGCCATGGCCATCCTCACCCGACCCGATTTCCTGATTCTGGACGAGCCCATCAACGGCCTGGACCCGGCAGGAATCATGGAATTCAGAACACTCCTGGACAAGCTCAACAAGGAGCGCCAGACGACCATTCTCATCTCCAGTCACATTCTGAGCGAACTCTACCTGGTCTCCTCCCGGTTCGGATTCATCAGCCACGGTCGCCTGATCAAGGAGGTAGACAAGGATGAACTGGATCGGATCAATCAGAATGGACTGTTGATCGACGTGGACCAGAGCTCCAAGGCCGCTATGCTCCTGGATCGCAAGGGAATCGGCCCCTTCCAAGTCCTTGACGACCATCAGATTCTAATCAAGCAAGGGAATCTGGAACCGGGACCCATCAACAGTTTTCTGGTTCAGGAAGGCATCTTGGTCAATCAGATCGGCCAGCAGAAGGGATCGCTGGAGGAATATTTCGCGGATCTGCTGAACAAGGACCCTCAAGAGCTTAGGAGACAACAATGATTAACCAGATCAGGGCCGACTTTTACAGGCAGCGGCGATCCATCGGCATGCTGATTCTGCTGATTGCCACTGTGGCACTCGGCATAGTGACCACATGGGGCAAGACGACCATAGGAATGAGCGTCGGGAGCGAAGAATACAATGATAAGCTGTTGGCAATCGAAGGCCGAAGCTGGACCGTCAGAACAGGCCTGCAAGTGGGTGCCGCCTCCACCTCGCTCCTGATCTACTTTTTCATCGCGGTCTTCGTCATTGTCATTGGTGCGGAATACAGCCAGCACACTCTGAAGAACACGCTGACATCGGGCATCTCGCGCATACAGTTCATCCTGGGCAAGTATGTGACCATCCTGACTGACATCATCCTTTTGACCCTGTGCTACTTCGTCGCTATTCTGCTGACCGGACTGGCCCTAGGAAGGAAACCTGGAGCCGGTTGGGGCATCCTATGCAAGGATGTGGCCGTCATGACCCTATTGGTCAGCTTCTGCATCTCCGTCATCATCAGCCTGGGCATTATCCTCTTGATCCTTACCAAATCCCTGGTCATCCCAGCGGTGGTGATCGTGATATGGCCCATGCTGATCGGCCTCGTGGAGTATGCCTTTAAATTGAACTGGCTGAAATACTTCGACTTCGTCGGGTTCGGCGAACAGATCATCCTTAACACTCTGAAGGCCGATCAGGCCTGGATCTACGCCGGAGTATCCGCAGGCGTGGTCCTGGTGGCCATCTTCGGATCGGCTCTGATCATATCCAAGCAGGAGATCTAAGCCAGGTCAGGCCTATACCCGGCCCGGCTCCTGATCGCTGACGGCCTGCACGGCCATATGGGCAAAGGCGCTGACGGAGGCGTCCAGTGAGTAATGTTCCTTGGTATGTTCGGCATAGCGACTGGACCAGACTGAAAGGGCATGAGGATGGTCTACCCACCAGTCGATTTGCGAAGCTAGCGCCTGAGCCTTACCGACCGGGAAGAGCGAATGCTGCGTCAAGGCGAAATGACCGGCGGCGCTCAGGCTGGATCGGGCGATAACCGGGACTGCGCCGCAGGCCATCCCCTCCAGGACGCTGACCGATTCCAGATCCGCTATTGATGGGTGAACCAGCAGGTCGGCCTGCCTGAGCAGATCGGGCATGGTCGCGTTCTGATGGAATCCAATAGAGACCTGCATGCCGTCCAGTTGCCGGGCGGCTTCTGCCTTCAGTCGGCGCTCCATGGGTCCTGTGCCAGCTATGGTCAGACGGATCCTGCGTCTGTTCCTGCACAGGGCCAAGGCACGGATCAAAGTCAGATGGTCCTTTTCCCGGGCCAGCCTGCCAGAGGCCACAACCTGGATCAGCCGACCGGATTGCTGCCGTTCGTATCGGTCACCAGGGTTGAACCTGGGCTGGTACCCGTTGGATATGACGTGCAGGCAGGCCTTGTACCCATGCGAGCGCAGCAGGTCGGCCGTCAGCTGGGTGGGAACGTGGATGTGCCTGACATGGTCGTAGAGCCAGAACCGAAACAGCCTGTAAATGGCCGCGTCCACCCCGGGCAGGTAGCGCAATGGGCCAGAGGAATAGGTGATGTTCTCAGGCTGAATGTGAAAGCCGGCGGTCACCGGTATGCCCATGGATCTAGCTTGGGACAGGGCGGCGCGGCCGAAGGCGAAAGGTTCGTAAATATGAACCAGGTCCACACCGGCAAAGGCTCTTCGGAAGAGATCCGGATCAGCACGAGCGAAGCTCATCTGCTGCCTGGCCGCCACTGCGGAGACCAAAGGAATGCGATGCACCCGTGCCGGATAGTCGGTCGACCCCACCCCCACCAGACGGACCCGGTGCCCCAGCGCCTCCAGACCCTGGGCGTATTGGATGGCGGAATTGGATGTCCCGTTGCCCCTGTTGCCAAAAGAGTCCAGGACCAGGGCCAGCGTCAGGCGATCATGATCCTTCATCAGCGTTCCCTCCGCTGTTCATCATTAGCAGCCTTGGGCCGGACCAAGACAGGGCGACGACCCGATTGCACCCACTAATTGCAGTCACTATTAGTAGGAGAAGGCCGGGACGGCTGCCCCACGGTAGTAGCGGTTGATGGCGTCAGCCACATATCGGCTGTGGTAGGCGGAGACCAGAGCCTTGTATGCAGGGTCGTTTTTGTCGGCCTGCCTGGCCACGATGATGTTGACATAGGGATGATTGGCTGGCGATTTGAGATCGCCGGGCACCTGGTAAATCGCATCCTGGATCTTCATGCCGGCATCCAGGATGAAATTGGTGTTGGTGATGCCGGCCGCATAGTCGGGCAGGACCTTGACGATTCCCGGTGGGTCGACCTGGTCCAGGACCAGCCCACGCGGGTTGTCGACGATGTCTTCGGGAACCGGCGTGGTGGCCTTGGGGTCTCGCAGCCCGATCAGTCCGGCGCTGGCAAGCACTTTCAGGGACCGGCCCAGGTCGATGGGATCACTGGGAATGGCCAGCCGCTCGCCATGCCCTATCTGGTCGACGCTCCGGTACTTCTTTGAGTAAAGGTTGAGCGGTGAAATGTAGGTGTCGCCGATGGCGGCAAACCGATACCCGTGCTGCTTGGACTCCTGCTCCAGAAAGGCGTAGTGCTGAAAGGCATTCAGGTCGATCTCCCCATTGGCCAGCGCCTGATTGGCGTAACGCCCGTATTGGAAGGACCGAAGCTTGATTTTTATGCCTGCCCGGCGCTGGTCCAGTTCGTGCTGAACGGCCTTCCAGATTTCCTCATCGGCATCACCCACCAGGCCGATGCTGATCTCCCGCTGGCCACGTTCGGGCTGGTTGACCTTGACATAGGCCACGCCCATCAGGACGGCGACCACCAGGATGACGACCGAGACAGCCGCCAGCTCTCGCTTGGCCCTGGTTCTTCTGGTGCTCATATCCGTCCTCCTTCATTGCTGGAACCTATCGCATCAGGAAACCTTGAATGCCGGCAGGCAGGCGCCCTTGTAGACACGGACGATGGTGTCGGCTACGGGCTTGGAATGATAGGCGCGCACCACTGCGGCGTAGGTGGGGTTGTCCCGCTGATCCTTGGTGGTGACGATGATGTTGATGTAAGGCTTGTTGGCCGGGTTCTGCAGGTCGTAGGGAACCTCGTGGATGGCATCGTGCACGCTGCGACCTGCATCGACCACGAAGTTGGCATTGGTGACCCCACCTGCATAGTCGGGCAGCAGATTGAGGATGCCGGCCGGGTCCACCTGCTCGATGTGCAGATGCTTGGGATTGTCCACCACATCCTCGGGCAGCGGGTTGGTGGCCTTGGGGTCGCGCAGACCAATCAGCTTGGCATCGGCCAGGACCTTCAGTGCCCGGCCCATGTTGGTGGCATTGTTGGGGATGGCCACCCGGTCGCCGTCCTGGAACTGCGAGGGCTTGGCATAGCGCTGCGAGTAGAGGTTCATGGGCGAGATATAGGTATTGCCAAGCACTGCCAGCTGATAGTGGTTGGTTTTCACATCGTCCTGCAGGTAGGCGTAATGCTGGGCGGCGTTGAAGTCCACCTCGCGGTTGGCTGTGGCCTGGTTGACATAGATGGCGTCCTGGAAAGGCTTGAGTTCGATTCTGATGTGTTCGCCACGCCGATCCAGCTCCGCCTGGACAGCCTTCCAGATCTGATCGTCCGAACTGCCGATGACGCCGACCTTGACGACCTTGACATCGGCACCCACCTGGTTCAGACGGACATCGGTACCGACCACCAGCGCCAGCAGGAGGACGATGACCAGGCTGAGCGCCGCCAGCTGGATCTTGGCTCTGTTCTTTTTGCCGACGCGACTACGACCGACCACGATAATCTGACCTTTCCCCGGTTGCTCAGTGTTCGACGACCTCGGCCAGAAGCCGGCCGAACAGTTCGATCAGGGCTATGAAGATGACCAGCACGATGATGGTGGCGATGGTCACGTCGTTCATGGATCGCTGGTAGCCCAGACGAATGGCAAAGTCACCTAGACCGCCGCCGCCCACGATGCCCACGGTGGCGGTCTCGCCCACCAGGCTGACGATGGTGATGGTGGTCACCCGGATGATTGAGGGGATGCCCTCACGCAGGTAGACGTGCCAGATGATCTGCCAGGTGGTCATGCCCATGGATTCCGCCGCCTCAACATAGCCGGGGTCCAGACCAGCAAGGGCCGACTCGATCTGCCGGGAGAAGAAAGGAGTGATGCCTACAACCAGCGGGAAAATCGCCCCCTTGGGCCCGATGGCCGTACCCATGAGCATCCTGGTCACCGGCACCAGGGCCGCAGCCAGAATGATGAAGGGGATGGAGCGGAAGAGATCGATCAGTTTGTCCAGGATGGTGAAGACCAGGCCGTTGTGGCGGATGCCGTCACGTCGGCTGATGATCAGCCCCACCCCGATGACCAGAGCAAACAGGAAGGAAATCACCCCGGAGACGCCGACCATGACCAGGGTCTGAACCATGCTGCTGAAGAACTCCGGCAGCCGGCTCATGACGTTGGGGAACCAGGTGGTAAGCAGGGACGTCATGACTTGAGAACCTCGATTCCGATGTTGCGAGAGCGCAGGTATTCCATGGCCTGGTGGATGTTTTCAGGGTCGCCGCCCATCCTGACCACCAGTCCGCCCAGGGGCGCTCCCTCCACCACATCGATGTCGCCGAAGATGATGTTGACGTCCAGGTTGTAGCGACGGCTGATGGTGGAGACCAGGGCCTCGGAGACCTCCTTGGAGACATAGGACATGCGCATGAGGATCTGTCCGGGTTCAAGGGCCACCAGAGGCGAATCGGCGGCCATCAGATCCTTGACCTTGTCCAGGTTGGAGGTGGTGGCAACGAAGGACTTGGTCAGCTGGGCCTTGGGGTCTGCAAAGACGTCGAAGACCCTGCCCTGCTCCACGATGACGCCCTTATCGATGACTGCCACCCGGTTGCAGATCTGCCTGATGACCGACATCTCGTGAGTGATCATGACCACAGTGATGCCCAGCTGGTCATGCAGATCACGCAGCAGTTGAAGAATGGAGCGAGTGGTGGTCGGATCCAGTGCGCTGGTGGCCTCGTCGCTGAGCAGGATATCCGGCTCATTGGCCAGGGCTCGGGCGATGGCCACCCGCTGCTGCTGGCCGCCGGAGAGCTCGGCGGGATAATGGTCGGCCAGCTCGGTCAGTCCCACCAATTCCAGAAGCTCAGACACGCGGGCCCGTCGAGACGCACGGTCACGGCCACTCCCCCGCAGAGGGAGGCCAACATTGTCAGCCACCGTCCTGGAGGGCATCAGGTTGAAGTGCTGGAAGATCATGCCCGTACGACGCCTCAAGTCCCTGAGCTCGGCCGGAGCCAGGTCCTTGACCTCGCGGCCACGGACCTTGACGCTGCCCGAGTCATAATCCTCCAGCCCGTTGATGCAGCGGACCAGGGTGGACTTGCCCGCCCCGCTCAGTCCTATGATGCCAAATATGTCCCCAGTTTCGACGGTCAGATCGATGTCGGCCAGGGCCGTCTTGTCTTCGTCGTCGTCGCTGTGATAGGTCTTGGTCAGGTGCTCCATCCGCACCGCCGGTGTCCGCTCGCTCACGTTCCCGCCTTCCCTGGTCGACTGCATGACATGGTAATCGTCCCGGCGGCCAGTGGACAAGCAGGCCTCTATAGATGTCGTTTATAGGCATGTATCGATAATTCACCTGCTTGGTCTACGGGTCGGTGGCAGAATATGGGTATGAGCGCATCCGGTCAGCAGCGGATTATCAACACTATCAATCCTGGGGAGCGACCGTTCGGCTCTCCTCTGGGTCCAAGACCCACACGAGTCCTTCTCTTAGGGGCCGGCGAACTCGGCCGTGAGATTGCCATCAGCCTTATGCGGCTGGGAGCTTGGGTGGGTGCGGCGGACTCATATCCCGGCGCACCGGCCACCCAGGTGGCTCATGCCGGCTATCAGGTGAAGATGAGCGATCCGCAGGCCCTGGAGGACCTGATCGACAAGGTCCAGCCCGATTTGATCGTGCCTGAAGTGGAGGCCATTGCCACAGACCGCCTGGTCGGTGCCGCGGCCCGGGGCATCCAGGTGGTGCCTGCCGCCCCCCTGGCGGCCATGTGCATGGACCGCCGGGCTCTGCGCGTCTTCGCCCACGAGCAGGTGGGCCTGCCTACTACCCCCTACCGATTCGCCGACTCCCCCGAAGAACTGGCCAGCGCGGCGGACCAGGTTGGCTACCCATGCATGGTCAAACCCCTGATGAGCTCCTCCGGCCACGGACAGACCCTGGTACGGAGCAAGGAGGGCTTGCCGCAAGCCTGGAATTCTGCATTGACCCAGGGCCGGGCAGCCACCAAACATCAGGGCAAAGCCGAGGTCATCGTGGAGGCTCTGGCTCCCCTGGCCCATGAGCTGACCGTTCTGACCGTGGCTTCCTCTGCCGGCGTTGCCACCTGCACACCCATCGGCCAACGGCAGGAGGACGGGGACTACCGGCTCTCCTGGCAACCGGCGGAGCTCAATACCGAGATCTTGCAGCAGGCCCGGAACATGGCCACCCGGCTGGTTGAGGCCATGACCTCCCTGGCCCGTCGCAGTGGCGAGACCGGATGGGGTATTTACGGAGTGGAGATCTTTGTTCTGCGCGACGGCTCGCTGCTCTTCAACGAGGTAGCGCCGCGCCCCCATGACACCGGCATGGTGACTATGATCTCCCAGCGGCTGACCGAGTTCGACCTTCACGCCCGGGCCATCCTGGGCGTTCCAGTCCACCAGGAGGATCTGGCCTTGAGTCTGCCGGAGGGGACATGCGCGGTCAGCCGTCCCATCCTGGTCAGGGGCCAGGGACCGGTCAGCTTCCAAGGTTTGCCGCAGGCCCTGGATCACCCAGGCACTGATCTGCGCATCTTCTCCAAGCCGGAAGTGCATGGTCAGCGTCGCATGGGCGTAGTCCTGGCCCTGGGTCCTGACCTGCAGACCGCCACCGAACGTGCCGAAGCCGTGGTCAAAGATCTGAAACCCCGGGTGGGCGCGGGGATGTAACCCGGGCTTGCTATGGTGGTCGTGTCCCAAGCAGTGCAGAAGTTTCCAATTCGCAACAAACTCGAGGAAGGCGAACAGTGGAAAAGTTGGGAATGCGCTATCAAGGCAAAGCCAAGAAACTGTACGAGACGGATGATCCAGACATACTCTGGGTTGAGTACACTGACCAGGCCACCGCGGGGAACGGGGCCAAGAAGGCCAATATCGAAGGCAAGGCCAGACTGAACAACAGGATCACCACGGTGATATTCTCCCTGTTGGCCCGCCGGGGCATACCCAGCCACTTCGTACGCAGCATCTCGGACACCGAACAGCTCAACCGTCGGCTGGACATGTTCCCCCTGGAGATTGTCATGCGCAACCGGGCCGCTGGCTCCTTCGCCCAACGGTACGGGGTTGCGGAAGGCACCGCCTTGAAGCAGCCGGTGCTGGAATTCTTCTACAAGTCCGATCCTCTTGATGATCCGTTTATCAACCGGGACGACATTCTGGCCCTGGGACTGGCCACTGAGCAGGATCTGGACATCATCGCCGCTAAGACCCGGGAGATCAACGGGGCGCTGACCGGCATCTTCCGCGCCATCAATGTGGAGCTGGTGGACTTCAAGATCGAAATGGGCAAGACCAGTTCGGGCATCATCCTTCTTGGCGACGAGATCACCCCCGACACCTGCAGGCTCTGGGCTATCAGCAACAATAATGACGGCCAGGTCACCCACCTGGACAAGGACCTCTTCCGCAGGGACCTGGGCAGCATCATTCCGGCTTATCAAACCATTCTGGATGGGCTTACCGAATTGGAGGAGCGCGAAAGCCAATCGAACAGCTGAATCGGTCGACCCGGAAGTGAGCATATCGCCTCCGGGTTTTTCATTGGTCCCCAACCAGTCCATCGCGAAAGGATCCATTGTGCTCTTCCGTGTCTATACCGAGAAAAAGCGGGGCTTTGACCAGGCCGCCGATAGGCTTGCCGAACAGCTTCGCACCCTGCCGGGCGTGCAAGGGCTGACTGGCCTGCGCATAATCAACCGTTACGATCTGGAGGGAATCGACGAGGACCTCTTCAAACGTTGCCTGCCCACGGTCTTCGCCCAGCCCCAGACTGACCTGGTGGCCACCCGACTGGAGCAGGCCCTGCGCATGAAGGGTGACGAGGACCTGCCGCCACTGGACTCCCCCATGCTTTTCGCCGTGGCCCCCCTGCCTGGTCAGTTCGATCAGCGAGCCGATTCCGCAGCCCAATGTGTTCAGCTGGTCGGCCAGGGCGCCCGCCCCCTGGTTGCCACGGCCACCGTCTACCTGCTAGAAGGCGATTTGGATGCCGAGCAGATCAAAGCCGTCCGCAATTACCTGGTCAATCCAGTCGACTCACGGGTGGTGGGGCTGGAGCAGCCCAAGACCCTGGCCATGCCTGACGAGGATCCTGATCCAGTGCCCGTGTTGGACGGATTTCGCGATTTGGCCGATCCTGGACTCGAAGCGCTGATTGACAAGCTGGATCTGGCCATGGATCTGCCGGATGTCCGCTTCTGCCAGGACCACTACCGTCAGGAAAAGCGAGACCCCACACTGACCGAGCTCAAAGTGATCGACACCTACTGGTCCGACCACTGCCGGCACACCACCTTCAATACCAAGCTGGAGCGAATTAAGGCGGACAATCCCCGAGCCCGCGCCACGCTGGAACGTTACCGGGCAATCCGTGAAGAGCTGGGCCGCCAGGACCGACCGGAATGCCTGATGGACATGGCCACCATCGGAGCCAAGTACCTGCAGAAGCGAGGCATCCTGAACGACGTGGACCAGTCCGAAGAGGTCAACGCCTGCACTATCCGGACCAAGGTCGACGTGGACGGCCAGGATCAGGACTGGCTCTTTCTCTTCAAAAACGAAACGCATAATCACCCCACCGAGATCGAGCCTTTCGGCGGTGCCGCCACCTGCATCGGCGGAGCCATCCGCGATCCTCTTTCCGGAAGAGGTTACGTCTACCAGGCCATGAGGGTCAGCGGGGCAGCGGATCCCCGCCAGCCTCTGAATCAGACCCTGCCGGGCAAGCTACCCCAGAGCCGGATAGTCCGTCAGGCCGCCGATGGCTACTCCTCTTATGGCAATCAGATCGGGCTGGCCACCGGACAGGTTCGGGAGATCTACCACCCCGGCTATGCAGCCAAGCGGATGGAGGTGGGCGCAGTGGTGGCAGCCACCCCGGCCGACCATGTGATCCGCCGTCGGCCTGCACCCGGCGATCTAATCATCCTGGTGGGCGGAAGAACCGGCCGCGATGGAATCGGCGGTGCCACCGGAGCATCCAAGTCCCAGAACGAAGAGAGCCTGGAACGTTGCGGAGCCGAGGTGCAGAAGGGCGATGCCCCCGAGGAGCGCAAGCTTCAGCGCCTCTTCCGCCGCCCGGAGGCAGCCAGGCTGATTGAGCGCTGCAACGACTTCGGAGCCGGCGGCGTCGCCGTGGCCGTAGGCGAGCTTGCCGACGGACTGAACGTGGACCTGGACCGGGTGCCGCTCAAGTACAAGGGGCTGGATGGAACCGAAATCGCCATCTCCGAGAGCCAGGAGCGCATGGCCGTGGCCCTGGCTGCCGAAGACGCGCCCGCCTTCATCGACTACGCCCGGCAGGAGGACCTCGAAGCCACCGTCATCGCCGAAGTCACCGAAGAACCCCGTCTGCGGATGACCTGGCGATCAGAGACCATCGTGGACATCCCCCGATCCTTCCTGGCTTCCAACGGCGCCCCTCACGAGGCCGATGCCCAGGTGGCGGTTCCAGCTCCCTACCATGCCCCATTCGAAGTCCAGGGCAGCCTGGACGCGCGCATGAGGGCCCTGCTTGCAGACATCAACGTCTGCTCCCAGCAGGGTCTGGCCGAGCAGTTCGACTCCACCATCGGCGCGGGCACCGTCCTCATGCCCTTCGGCGGAGCACGGCAGCTGACTCCGGCCCAGGCCATGGTGGCCAAGCTGCCGGTGGATGGACACACCACCACCGCCTCGGCCATGGCCTGGGGATTCAACCCATGGATCAGCAGCCAGGATCCCTACACCGGGGCCTACCTGGCCGTGGTCGAGAGCCTGGCCAAGCTGGTGGCCAGCGGCTTCAGCCGTTCCCGGGCCCACCTGAGCCTGCAGGAGTACTACCCCAAGCCCGGCGCCGACCCCCGGCGCTGGGGTCTGCCGGTGGCCGGCGTCCTGGGAGCCCTCCAGGCCCAGCTGGATCTTTCCGTGGGTGCCATAGGCGGCAAGGACTCCATGTCCGGCAGCTTCGAGGACCTGGACGTGCCTCCCACCCTGATCAGCTTTGCCGTGGCCCTGGGGCGAGCCAAGGATGCGGTCTCTCCCGAGTTCAAGGCCCCTAACCGGCAGGTCTACCTTTTGACGCCCGAATATCAGGAGGACGGATTGCTGCCCGATCCGGAGAGCCTGAGGGCCGTCATGGACCAGGTGGAGGCGCTGATCAGCCAGGGCCTGGTGGATGCTGCAGCCACTCCGGGCTACGGATGCATCGCCCAGTCATTGATGGAGATGTGCCTGGGCAACAGAATCGGGCTGAATCTGGCATCAGACACTGCCATATCTGCGCTCTTCCGTCCAGCCTATG
Organism: Bifidobacterium sp. wkB338; assembly: GCF_003688325.1. Classification (NCBI taxonomy): domain Bacteria; kingdom Bacillati; phylum Actinomycetota; class Actinomycetes; order Bifidobacteriales; family Bifidobacteriaceae; genus Bifidobacterium; species Bifidobacterium sp. wkB338. The sequence goes on along the minus strand of NZ_NPOR01000018.1, from coordinate 90,044 downwards.
GGAGCTTCATCCTGGAGACCTCAGGCCCAGAGCCCCTGTTCATTCAGGATTCCGGTCTGCATTTGCAGCTGCTGGGGCACACACGGGAGGATTACCGCCTGCGCTGTGGCAGTGAGGATCTGGATCTGGCTGAGCTTGAGGAAATCCGTGCCAGGGGTCTGGAATCCATCTTCCCATACCGAGGCCAAGGCGACCCGGTGCCGACCATCGGCCGCACCGACCGTGAGCCCGGCAGGCCAGCAACCCGTAGAACCAAAGGGACTGCCAAGACCGCCCGACCCAGGGTGGTCATGCCGGTCTTCCCCGGCACCAACTGCGAGTTCGACTCTGCACGGGCCTTCCGGGACGCTGGAGCCCAGGTGGAGACTGTGGTCATCCGCAACCTGAACGCCGAGGACGTAACCGAAAGTTCCCGCCGTCTGGCCCAGGCCATCCACAGCAGCCAGATACTGATGCTGCCCGGAGGCTTCTCCGGTGGCGATGAGCCCGACGGTTCAGCCAAACTGGTGGCATCCTTCCTGCGTTCGAACCAGGTCGCCGATGCCCTCCAGGAGCTTCTGCAGGACCGGGACGGGCTGGTTCTGGGCATCTGCAACGGCTTCCAGGCGCTGATCAAGCTGGGTCTGGTCCCTTATGGCAAAATCGTCACTGGGTCGCCCGAGGATCCCACCCTGACCGCCAACACCATCGGCCGCCATCAGAGCCGTCTGGTCCATACTCGGATCAGCTCCACACGCTCCCCTTGGCTGAGCGCCTGCCGGGTGGGCGACATCCACACCATGCCCATCAGCCACGGCGAAGGGCGGTTCGTGGCCAAGCCTGGCCTCCTGCGTACCCTGATTGACCGAGGACAGGTGGCCGCCCAGTATGTAGACGCACAGGGCCACCCCTCCATGGATCCGCTGGTCAACCCCAATGGATCCGACATGGCCGTCGAAGCCATCACCAGCCCGGACGGCCGGGTGCTGGGCAAGATGGGCCACACGGAACGCAGCGGTCCCGACCTGTATCTCAACGTGCCCGGAGGCCGCCCGCAGCCGCTTTTCCAGTCGGGAGTGGACTACTTTGCCGCCTAGGGGAAAGGACATAGACCATGTCGTTGGAGCTTGAAGGCATTCACGAGGAGTGCGGTATCTTCGGAGTCTGGGGCCACCCCGATGCCGCCCGGCTGACCTACTTCGGCCTGCATGCCCTGCAGCACCGCGGCCAGGAGGGTGCCGGCATCGTTTCCAACGACCAGGGGCATCTGATCGGACGGCGGGGCCTGGGCCTGCTGACTCAGGTCTTCCCGGACGAGTCCAGCCTGACGCCGCTGACCGGAGACCGGGCCATCGGCCATGTCCGCTACGCCACGACCGGCTCAGGGTCCATCGAGAACATCCAGCCCTTCGTCTTCCGCTTTCATGACGGGGACATAGCCCTGGCACACAACGGCAACCTGACCAACTGCGACAGCCTCAAGGCGGAGTTGGAGGATCAAGGGGCCATCTTCCATTCCAACTCAGACACCGAGGTGCTCATGCATCTGATCCGGCGCAGTCCTGAAAAGGATTTCATGGCAGCACTCAAACAGGCCCTGCGCCAGGTCCATGGCGGCTTCGCCTACCTGCTCATGACCGAGGATGCCATGATCGGAGCCATGGATCCCAACGGCTTCCGTCCTCTCTCGTTGGGCCAGCTGCCAGGAGGGGCCTACGTCCTGGCTTCGGAAACCTGCGCACTGGATTTGGTCGGCGCCACGCTGGTGCGTGACATCGGCCCCGGCGAAATCGTCCGGGTGGACGACTCGGGTTACAGCATCGAGCGCTACACCGATCAGACCTGCCTGTCCATCTGTTCCATGGAATTCATCTACTTCGCCAGGCCCGACTCCAATATTTATGGGGTCAACGTCCACTCGGCCCGCAAGCGGATGGGTGCCAGGCTGGCCCGCGAAGCCCCGGTGGACGCCGATATGGTCATCGGAGTGCCCAATTCCTCCTTGTCCGCAGCCTCAGGCTATGCCGAGGCGTCCGGACTGCCCAACGAGATGGGGCTGATCAAGAACCAGTATGTGGCACGCACCTTCATCCAGCCCAGCCAGGCCATGCGCGAACAGGGTGTCAGGATGAAACTAGCCGCTGTACGAGGCGTCGTATCCGGCAAGCGGGTGGTGGTCATCGACGATTCCATAGTTCGAGGCACCACCTCGCGCAGAATCGTCCGTCTGCTCCGGGAGGCCGGGGCGAGCGAAGTGCACATGCGCATCGCCTCCCCGCCCCTGCGGTATCCCTGCTACTACGGCATCGACATCCAACGGACCTCCGAACTGATCGCCGCCAAGAAGTCCGTGGAGCAAATCAGAGAAGCCATCGGGGCCGACTCCCTGGCCTATCTGAGTCTGGACGGTCTGGTGGATTCCATCGGTCTGGGCCGTGACGCACCCTACCAAGGGCTCTGCGTAGCCTACTTCAACGGCGATTATCCCACGCGACTTGACGACTATGAGCAGGGTTTCCTGGCCTCGTTGACCCCAGAGGACCGGACCCGGCTGGAGGCCTCCAAGGGATCCTACGGGCTTGACATGCCTGCAGGGTCGGGGCAGAAGACCAATGAGTGCTAACGAAAAACAGAACAGACAGCGCAGAGAAAGGGGCATCCATGCCGAAGGCATATGAGCAGGCCGGGGTATCGGTGGAGGCCGGATATGAACTGATCGACAGAATCCGTTCCCACACGGCCAGAACCCATAGGCCGGGCGCCGGAGACATTGGCGGCTTCGGCGGCGACTTCGACCTGTCTGCGCTCAATTACCGCCATCCTGTTCTGGTTTCGGGCACTGACGGCGTGGGTACCAAGCTGATGGTGGCCCGGGAAGCCGGCCGCCATGACACCATCGGTCAGGACTGCGTGGCCATGTGCGTCAATGACATCATCGCCCAGGGGGCCGAACCGCTGATCTTCCTGGACTACATCGCCTGCGGACACAACGACCCGGCTCTGCTGGAGCAGGTGGTCAAGGGCGTGGCCGACGGCTGTGTCCAGGCCGGGGCCGCACTGGTAGGCGGGGAGACCGCAGAGATGCCTGACATGTACCAGCCTGACGAGTACGACCTGGCCGGATTCACCGTGGGTGTGGTCGAACGGGAGTCCCTGGTGGACGGTTCGGCCATCAAAGAGGGCGACCAGCTGATCGGCCTGCCCTCCTCAGGAGTCCACTCCAACGGATTCTCCCTGATTCGCCAGGCCCTGCTGGACCAGGGAGGCATGAAGCTGGAGGATCGGCCCTACCAGCTTGGCGGACGGACCCTGGGAGAGGAACTGCTGACGCCCACCCGAATCTACGTCAAGGCCCTGCGCCCGCTCTTCGCCTCCGGCCTGCTCAGGGGCGCTGCACACATCACCGGAGGCGGCTTCGTGGAGAAGGTGCCACGGATTCTGCCCGAAGGGCTGGCTGCCAGCTTCAACCTGAATGCCTGGAAGGTGCCGCCCATCTTTACGATGATCGAGGAGATGGGCAGGGTCGACCATCTGGAGATGTACAACATCTTCAACATGGGCATTGGAATGGTTCTGGTCGTCTCCCCTGACCAGCTGGACCAGGCCCGTGCAGTCCTGGATGAGGAGCAGGAGTCCTACACCCTGATCGGACGGGTGACACGTGCTCAAAACGGCCAGCAGGTCATCCTTAACGAAGACGGTCGTCAGTAATAACGAGAGGAGCCCATCATGGCGGACAAGGTACTGGTCATCGGGTCGGGAGCCAGGGAGCACGTCATCGCCACCACCCTGCTGGCTGGGCCAGGAGTGGATCGGGTCTGGTGTGCCCCGGGCAACCCGGGCATGGAGCCGGACGGCATCAGCCTGTTGCAAGAGGATTCCTCGCAGCCTGAAAAACTGATCGCCGCAATACGCGAACTGGGAATCGACTGGGTCTTCGTCGGACCCGAGGCTCCTTTGACGGCTGGGTTGGTCGACGAACTGCAAGCTGCCGGCATCCCTGCCTTTGGACCCACCAAGGCTGCGGCCCGCATCGAGGGATCCAAGGGCTTTGCCAAGGACCTGATGCGCAGGCATGGGATCCCCACCGCCGACTATGCGGTCTTCCATGACCTGGAAACAGCCAAGGCCTATGTGCGCTCGCACGGCGCACCGGTGGTCATCAAAGCTGACGGGCTGGCAGCCGGCAAGGGCGTGACGGTGGCCGCCGACCTTGACCAGGCCATGCAGGCCCTGGATGCCATCTTCATCGATCATAAATTCGGGCAGGCCGGAGCCCAGGTGGTCATCGAGGATCAGCTGGTGGGTCAGGAGTGCTCGCTCATGTGCTTCGTCCGGGGCGAGCGGTTCTGGCCCATGCCACTGTCCCAGGACCACAAGCCCGCCTATGACGGGGATCGGGGCCCCAACACCGGCGGCATGGGAGCCTACTCCCCTCTGCCCCAGTTCGGACCGGAACTGACCCAAAAGGCTTTGGATGCCATCGTCGCCCCCACCGTCCGTGCCCTGGCCCAGGAAGGCAGTCCTTTCACCGGGGTTCTCTACACGGGATTGATGGTCACCGACCAGGGCCCTCAGGTCATCGAATTCAACGCACGACTGGGAGACCCGGAAACAGAGGTAGTCCTGCCTGCCCTGACCAGCGATTTGGGTACGGCCATCCGCACCCTGATGGAGGGCGGAGAGCCTCAATTCACCTGGGACAGCTCCCACAACCGCCTGGGTGTGGTCCTGGCAGCCCAGGGCTATCCCAGCAATCCCAAGACCGGGGTGCCCGTGCCCTTGATTGCTCCGGAGCCTGACCTCAGAGCCTACTATGCCGGAGTGTCCGGCTCGGCTTCAACTGGTCTGACATCCTCTTCGGGAAGGACCGCCCTGGTTGTGGCCCAAGGCGACGACCTGGCCCAGGCAGCCCGCCGAGTCTATGACCGGCTGGATGGATTGTCGATGCCCGGCCTCTTCTATCGGCACGACATCGGCCACCACGGCCTGGAAGCCTAATTGGCCGAACTGGTCGAGCCCTCGCTGTCCTTATCCCGGTTTTGCTTCTCCTGGCGAGCTTGCTCCTTGGCCTTCTGCCGGGCGGCATCCGAACGGCGGGTGGGCGTGGTGGTGAAGCCGGTTCCCTGCAGGTAGTGCTTGCCTGCCATGATGTCGTACTGGATCAGTTTGTAGTCATTCAGGAGCTGCCGGGTGGCCCGGTCGAAGTCACGGGCGTTCATGGGCTGGCCCTGGGCATCCAAATAGTTGGTCTGCCCTGCGGGTATCCTGTTCCAGTCCTGGATCTGGTTGGCCACCGGAGGCTCAATGGCACTGATCTTTTCGTGCAGCTCGGTCAGAAAAGCCGTGAAGGGCGAGACCTTGGCACCCATGTGCTCGGCCGCCTGGGCCTGGAAGAAGTTGGGCGAGGAGTATGCGCTGTTGCTGACCTGTGCTCCCGAGGAATCAGAGGCCTTGTTGGACCAGATGAAGTAGTCGGTCAGATGCAGGGCCAGGGAGTTGTGCTCGTCCCAGCTGGCCGTGCCATAGATACCGGGCAGGTGATCGCCGTAGAAGACCACAGTGACCGGCTTGCTCTGGGAGTCCAGACTGTTCAGGAAATCTGCGGTGGCCTGATCGGTCAGACTGACCCCCTTGGCGTAGGTGCGGATGGATTGCATCTCATCGTCGCCTAGAGGCCTGCTGGGGTCGGAGGAGTTGACCGAGAAGTTGTTATCGTCATACCAATCGTTGTAGGGCATATGGTTCTGCATGGTGATGACCTCGACGAACTGGTTACCCTTGTCGTCACCCATCTGCTCCAGGGCGGAATCATAGGCGGAGCGATCGCCGACATACTGGCTGCGGTCGATGCGGTCCTGGTGGGCTATCTGGTCAGGGCCAGTCAGCGAGTAGAAGTGCGAGAAGCCGAACTTCTTGTAGTTTTCGGCCCTGGAATACATGGAGGACTCATAGGGATGGAAGGCCAGGGACTTGGATGGCGATCCCCAGGCCTGGTTGACCGTGGGTATCCAGCTCAAGTGAGGGATGACCTGCTGATAGGGGGATGTCAGCGAGGGATCGAAGTTGGCCATGGACAGGCCGGTCATGGCCTGGAACTCCAGATTGGCCGTGCCGCCGCCGTAACCGGAGGAGAGCATGAGTCCGCTGGTGGTGCCCTCTTTGATGGATCTGATATGAGGCATTGGGTCCTGGTTGAGTGCGACGCCCGGCACCCGCGTGGGATCCGAGAACGACTCGGAGAGGATGTAGACCAGGCTGGACTCATTCATATAGGACTTGCGGTCACGGTTGATGCGGTCCGCCGAACGCTGGTAGCGGTGGGCCAGAGACTGCATGGTGGCACGGCTGTATCCGGCGGGCTGGTCCATGACCTTTGGCCGCAGCTGCCGAGAGAAGGACACGAAGACCCCGTTGCGCTGGGCATCATAGACAGAATCCCACATGGAGGGTATGTCGCCCATGAACTGCGAGAAGCGATAGGCGGGACTGCCATAGGTGCCCACAGTGGACATGAACAGTGCCACCACCAGGGCCGGGACCAGGACCCCTACCGTACGCAGTCCCGCGCCCAGAGGCTTGTTGCCAGTGGCCACCGGACGGCCGCGACGGGCATCCATCCGTGTCACCAACCAGCAGAGCACTCCGAGAATAACCAGAGCCACGATTCCCAACCCGATCATGAGCAGGGACCGGGCCGGCAGGAAGGAGACCAGGTTGGCCGCATCGGCATGGAGGAAATCCAAATCCGAGGGCAGGACGGCTTCATACCGTGCACGCACCTTGAAGCGTTCGATGATTGCAATGATCGCGCAGATGGCCAGAATCAGCCCTGATGCCGCCCAGAATCGATTGGTCAGGTAGGCCAGAGCCAGGTAGACCAGGCCCACAGCCAGCATGTTGAGCACCAGGACGAACCGACGCTGGGTCCACATGGCCGAGATGAAGCCCCAGAAGCCGATCAGCGGGTTGGAAAGCTCTACGCGGGAGCTGTTCAGGGAGACCCCCCACTGCAGGATGCCCACTGACAGGAAGTCGATCAGGATGAAGGCGAGCAGGTAGACCCACCCACGCACCCGAAGACGTCCGGTCATGTTCTGCATCCGGGATGTCCACCGGCCGGGCTGACGCTTACGATCCTTCACCGCTTACTCCTGACTTTGGCGACTGGGCCCAAGGGCCTTTACCGATACCTGTGCCATTGTTCCCATCAAGGACGACAAGCCCCGTGAGAACACCCTTTAGCGAACATGAAGAGGAAGTGGAGCCGTCAGGCCTTGGCGCCCGGCACCTGCTGGACCAAGGCGCTGATCCAATCCTCCAGGTTTCGGTACTTATCGGGGCGCTGCTCACTGACCTCGAACACCGGCACATGGGCTTTACGGGCCTCAATGGCCAGATCCTTGGATGTTCGGTTGACTTCCTGGGTGTTGAGCACCAACATGTCCAACTGGCTGGATGCCAGCAAATGGCGGAAGGCCACCAGGTCCTCCGGCGAGGGTTCGCTTTCGTTGGCGGCCGCCCGCAGGTACCCTTCGGGGGTCAGATCCTCCATGCCCAGATCATGGCAAAGATAGTAGGCAGCCGATTCCGTGGCCGCATAGTGCCGGCCCTGGGTCTGCTTGCGCGCTTTGGCAATCAGATCGTCCAGCCGGGCCTGTCGACCCTGCCAGTCCTGGTAGGCCTTGTCAAAGTCGGCCCCGCGACCTGGGCGTAGCTGCCGGTAGGCCTCATGCACGGCCTTGGCGGCCGCTCTCCTGCTCTGGGAGGAAAACCAGAGATGGGGGTTGTCTCCGGCCTCGTGCCCTGATGCCTTGGATATGTCCACCAGCCGGGCCTGCCCGGTTTCAGCGGCCTTGGCTGCCCAGTCGTCAATTCCGGCCCCGTTGACTATGACCAGATCTGCGCGGCTGATCCGGGCGATGTCGGCCGTTGTCGGCTCATAGTCATGGGCATCAGTGGAGGTGTTGCTCAGAATAGTATCCACCCGAGCCTGGTTGCCGCCCAGATCCACGGCCAGGGACTGCCACTGATTGATGCTGGTCACCACTTGCAGGGTGCCGGACTTTGCAGCTGACGGGGATGATTCGCTCTTCCCGCAGCCAGTCAGGCATGTCAGTAGGGTCAGTCCGGCCAGCAGGCCTGCGGCCAAGGTTCGGGTCCGACGGAAGCGTGGACTTATGGAGTGCATGGATGGGGATTCCTTCCTGGTGGCGGCGCGATATGAGCCTGTTGCGGTATCTGTCGAACGTTACTGAGATTGATTATCAATAAATCTACCATAGACGAACCCGTGACCGGAATCCGGTGACTCGGGCCTGTCAAGAATGAATGCCTGCCTAAATAGTCTCCATGAGCCCGAACATTCCCTATACTGAACTGCGGATGTATTTTCCTTGGAAGGAATGGCATGGGTGCATGGCTGGCAAAGGTCCATCTGACCCAGGGATGGCTGCCCGCGTCACTGTTTTTATTGACGGCCTTGGCCCTGATCGTGCTGACGCTGACCGGACTGACACACGGACGCTGGCGGACCCTGCTGCGGCAGGCGGCCATTGCCCTGGGCATAGGAGCCTTGGGACTGTTGGCCACCTGGCTGGTCTCCGATGTCTTCATGCTCTTCGGTGTCTCCCTGGGCTGGATGGTTATCATCAGCGTGGCCTTGGGCTTTCTCGCTGTGGGGTTCGCCGTCTGCATCCTGATCACCGCCCGGGGGTGGCGCCGGATCCTGGCCGCACTGACCGTCCTGCTTTGTCTGCTTTCCACCGGGCTTCGCGTGGATATCATCTACGGTGAATTCACTACTTTGGGGTCCCTGTTCAGCGTCTCCCTTTACCCTGATTACCGAGACCATAAGGCAGCCAGACCGGCCATGAGCGTGGCCCAGTGGCGATCCCTGGCGTCAAAGGGCGAGCTGCCCTCGCATCCGAGTGCCGGTCGCTCCTACAGCATGCTCATCCCCAACGGGCGCTCCCGATTCGCGGCCCGGCCAGCTGATGTCTACCTGCCACCCGCCGCCTTGAGCGACAGACCGCCTGCACTGCCTGTATTCGTTCTTCTGGCCGGCCAGCCCGGCAGCCCCGACCGGCTATTCACGGCTGGAGCCATTCCGGCCATGATGGATGCCTATGCTGCACGGCACGAGGGCCTGGCGCCAGTGGTGGTTTCCCCCGACCAGAACGGGTCCTCCTCCCACAACAGCCTGTGCGTGGACTCCCCGGTCTACGGGAAGGCAGAAACCTACCTAAGCAAGGACGTGCCTGCCTGGATCCGCACAGAGCTGCCCGTCGCCGACCAGCCCCAACAATGGGCCATAGGCGGATTCTCCCAGGGCGGGACCTGCTCTACCCAGCTTGGGGCACGGCATCCCGACGTCTACGGGAACATGCTCCCCGCCGACGGAGAGCTAGAACCGACCCAGGGTCGGCAAGAGCAAATGATCCGCGACTACTTCGGCGGCGACAAAAGACGCTTCCTGGCCCAGGTCCCAGCCAGGGCCATGCTGGAGCGGGCACCCTCACGCCAGCGCCTGTTCACCGCAGCCGGATCCAACGATAAGGAGTCCCAGCACAATATGATGGTTATTGCCAAGGCCGCCACCCAGGCAGGCATGAAGGTGCAGGCCGTCGTCACCCAGGGGTCGGGCCATGACTGGCACACAGTCAAAACCGCTTGGGAACCCGGGCTGGAGTGGATGGGCGAAGCCATGGGACTAGGGCCAATGTCCCGGCCGCTTGCAGATTTTCCGAACATTATCGAAACCAGCATCGACTGAACCGCCGACAGGCCAAAGCGTTCAAGCAGATAAGCAGAAAGAGCCGCCGCAATCATGGAGACAACGAATAAGGGATCCGGACTGATGGAGCCTTCGGCTAAGACCGTGCTTTTGCGGGATCTGACCCGATGGATCAGACGTCACGCCTTTGCACTGGCTTTCAGCCTGGGACTGGTCCTGCTCAACCTGATCAGCTGGCTGCTGATCTGGCTATTGCGCATCCCCGGCAGGACACGGCTGGGCCTGCCCTTGTCCGACCTGATCATTCACCAGGCGCCACATCCCGTTCATGGCCAGGGGCGTCCCTCGCTCCTGGTTCAGTTCGCACGGCTGCTGGTATCCCTGGTCATCACCCCCGGTCCTCTGCAACTGGTCATAGATGTGGCCCTGGTCCTGGTTATGCTATGCATCGCCGAGACCCGACTGGGTCGCAGGCGCACCGTGCTCGCCTCAGTCATCAGCGCGGTAGGCGGCGCGGCTATCGGTCTGGTCATCTGCACCCTGATCAATGCCCTTCAGGATCATTGGGCCTGGTTCATCCGAGTGCCCATGACACTCAGCCCCATCATCCTGGTGGTCGGATCCCTGATGGCATCCATCCCCTTCAGCGATTTCCTCTGGCGGCGCAGGATCGCCACCATAGGCTACACGGCCTTGATCCTGATGGTTTTGTATACCGGCAACCCCGGCTACTACTGCGCCCTGGCGGCAGCACTCATCGGCCACCTGACCGGCCACCTCTGGCACGGACCGGTCAAGGACGCCAATCCGCACGGCCATAGCGGCTCATACGAGACCCGCCACCTGCTGGGAGCCGTCTCCACGGTTCTGGCTCTTGGCCCACTGGTCACCGTCTCCTCCAAAATCCGTGCAGGATTCTTCACCCCGCTGGGCATGTTCCTGGGTTCGGACCCTGGCGGCAGCGCCGCCCTGTCCCGCTGCCTGGCCAAGAACAACCAAGCCAGCTGCTATGCACAGTATGGCCTGGTCGCCGGCCGAGCACCCACCAGCGTCTCGTCCTTGATCATGCCCACCCTGGTCCTGCTGGTGGTGGCCTGGGGCATCTACCATGGCCGCCGGGTTGCCGCTGTCACCAGTCTGGTCCTGAACGGCCTGACCATCGTCCTGGCTGTGCTCTACTACCTCGTTTTCCCGCTGACCATCGGCGACGGCCTGCCCCAGGCCATCCGTCACGGTGCTATTCCCTCCCTGCTGATCATCACTCTTCCCCCGCTGATTCTCAACTGTTTCTTGGCGCGCAACCTGCGCATCTTCCTGGTACGGACCAAGGCCTCACGCCTGCAGGTAGGCTGGGCAGCCATCGGTCTGGCCTTTCTGGCTACAGCCATGGGCTATCTGGCCTTCACCGCGGTCAGCCCCGGCTCCTTCCATCCCTGGCCCACCACCGGCAGGGCGCTCTCCCAACTGCCAGAGCTTTACCTGCCCAATGGGGTGGCCTCACGCTTCCGTCCGGCCCTGGCACCACGCACCCCGACGGGGATAATCATTAGCCATGGAGTCGGGCTGATCTTCTGGCTGGTGGTCCTGATAGTCCTGCTCTCCTGGATGCGCAGCTCGGTCATCCAGAACGGCAGCGAGCGCCAGGAGGCCGATCGACTGGTCGAGTACGGAGGCGAAAGCATGTCCTTCATGACCACTTGGGAGGGCAACAGCTACTGGTTCTCCCAGAGCGGCCGTTCAGCCATCGCCTACCGGCTCCTGCACAGCATAGCCCTGACCACCACTGGTCCCTTCGGCGACCCTGACGAGTATGCGGATGACCTGGACGAATTCACCCGTTTCTGCAACGCCCATTCCTGGTCACCGGTCTTCTACAGCGTCCACAAGCCGCAGCGTGATCTGCTGGCAGCCAGGGGATGGTCCAGCCTGACAGTCGGCTCGGAGATGGTGGTCACCCCCAGCCTTTGGCAGACCAAGGGCAAGAAATGGCAGGACATTCGCACAGCCATCAACAAGGCCAAGCGCGACAAGATCACCGACGTGCTGACCACATTCAACGACGCCTCCTGGGACGTCCAGTCGCAGATTGTGGACATCTCCGAGCAGTGGGCCGAGCTCAAGGCGCTGCCTGAGATGAAGTTCACCCTGGGTGGCCTGGATGAACTGAGGGATCCTCGCATGGCCATCCTCTACGCCGTGGACGACCAGGGCAAGGTGCTGGCCGTGACCAGCTGGATGCCCACCTACCGCCAGGGCCAGGTGATCGGCTGGACCTTGGACTTCATGAGGCACAGGACCGACAGCCCCAATGGAATCATGGAGTTCCTGATCGCACGGATGGCCGAACGGCTACGCGACCAGGGCACGGCGGAATTCATGAGCCTGTCGGCCGCTCCCCTGGCCGGCATGGACAGCAGCGAGGATCAGACTGCCTTCCTGCAACATGCCCTGCATATGGTGGCAGACCTGATGGAACCGGCCTATGGCTTCCGTTCGCTCTTCTTCTTCAAGAAGAAGTTCCAGCCCAGCGAGCACCCGGTCTATATCTGCTATCCCGACCCGGCTCAGCTGGCCCAGATCGGACTGGCTGTAGTCCAGGCCTACCTACCCAATCTCAAGGCTTCGCAGGCATGGGATGCCATCAAGACCATCATGCCCAAGGGCCGGGAGGATCACTGACGTCCGCCTGACCAGAGTGGCCCTGGCAGCTGCTGCACAGGCCGTAGACCTCCAAGGTGTGCGAGGAGACCGTAAAGCCATGCTCAGCTGCCACGGCCTTCAGCCAGCCATCGTCCGGCGGGCTGATCTCCACGGTCCTGCCGCAGCGTTCACAAACCAGATGGTGATGGTGTTTCCGTTGGGCCAGGCAGACCCGGTAAAGGCGAATGCCCCCATGCTCAATGCAGTCCAGGCTGCCGGACATATGCAGAGAGCCCAGTTGCCGATAAACAGTGGCCAAGCCGATTCGCTGGCCCGAATCGCGGAGAAGCCTGTGCAGCTCCTTGGCTGAGACGAAGTCGTTCTGGGACTGAAGAATCCTCCAGATAGCGTTCTTCTGCCGCGTCCGGCGGCCGACGGATGAGCCAGCGTTCATGATTAGACACACTCCTTGGGCTCCACCAAGCCTACATCCGGATTGCCGGGACAGATGTGAGGATTCGGTTCAGTCCAGGTCGGACCAGCAGCCTGTGGCCTCCAGATCCTTGGCCGTCTTCTCCAGATCGTCGGTCAGCACCGTCAGATGCCCCATCTTGCGGTCGGTGCGCACTTCGGCCTTGCCATAATCATGCAGGTACCATTCGGGGTGCTTCCCCAGCAGCCTTCTGACCGGGGCCACATGCTGGCCCAGAACGTTGACCATGACCGCCGGGCTGAGCAGACGAGGATTGGGCAGGGGCCACCCGGCGATGCCCCGGACGTGGGCATCGAACTGGTCCATGGAGCAGGCCTCAATGGTGTAATGACCGGAGTTATGGGGGCGCGGGGCCAACTCGTTGACTACCAGACCGCCATCGGGCATGACAAAAAGCTCAAGGGCCAAGGTGCCGGCCAGCTTGAAGCCGTCAGCCAAAGTCAGAGCCATGTCACGCGCGCGTTCGGCCATTTCAGGCTCGACCTGTGCCGGTGCCAGAGTCATGTGCAGGATGTTGTGACGATGCTCGTTGCGCACCATGGGGAAAGTGACATAGTCCTTCCCGTTGCCTGAGACCAGTATGGAGGCCTCGAAGGCAAAGTCCACGAACCCCTCCAGCACGGAGGGCGGGAAGTCCCGGCCCTTCATCCGCGCCTGCAGGGCCTGAAGATCATCCTTGGTGCGCAGGACCGCCTGGCCGTGGCCGTCATAGCCACCGGTTCGCGTCTTGAGCACAGCGGGCATTCCCAACTCCTCCAAGGCTGAATCCAGCTGGTCAAGACTGTCAACCTGTCTCCAAGGGGCGGTATCAATGCCATGGCGGTTGATGAAGGTCTTCTCGTGAACCCGGTCCTGGGTGACCCTGAGCAAATCAGTCCCCTGAGGGATGGCCACACGATCCCTCACCTGGTCCAGCGCATCGGCATCCACATTCTCGAACTCGTAGGTGAGCACATCGCTGCGTTCAGCAAGCCGCTTGAGGGCATCGAGGTCGCCATAGTCGGCTGTCTCCTGGAAGTCAGCAACCTGAGCCGCGGGAGCATCGGGCGTGGGATCCAACACACCGATGCGGAATCCGTGGTAGCGGGCGCTCAGGGCCATCATCCGCCCCAGCTGGCCGCCGCCCACGATCCCGATGACGGACCCCGGCTCCAGGTGATCAATCCTCCCCTTGGTCTCTTCAGACAAGCTGGGCATTGGACGCCTCCACGGATTGGGCCAGCTCGGCACGGTAGTCATCCAGGGCCTGGGCCAGTCGTGAATCATTAATGGAGAGAATTGAAGCCGCCAGCAGGCCGGCATTGGTAGCCCCGGATGCCCCTATGGCCGTGGTCGCCACAGGAATTCCGGCGGGCATCTGCACGATGGACAGGAGCGAATCAACCCCGCTCAAGGCGTGGGACTTCACTGGCACCCCAATGACCGGCAGCGTGGTCTGGGCCGCCACCATACCAGGCAGATGGGCTGCTCCTCCGGCTCCGGCGATGATGACCCCTATGCCCTGGTTCCGAGCCTGATGCGCGAACTCCGCCATGCGCCCAGGTGTGCGATGGGCGGATATCACCTCCTTGGTGTAGACGATAGCGAACCGGTCCAGCATCCGGCAGGCTTCCTTCATCGTCTCCCAGTCGCTCGATGATCCCATGATCACTGCGACGCGTGCCCCTTCATGTGTATTGTCAGCCATCGGCCCTCCAATGTTCATGCACATTTGATACTACGCAAGGCAGAGGAGAAGCCAGCCAATCGTGACGGTCCTATGGATGTAAAGGCCGGGCCTGGTGAACATCGGGTACTCAGCGTCTCCAAACCGCCGCTCCGGACCTAGAATCATTGGATTGCATGACAGAAACAGACAGGAGGGTTATGGGCAAGCTTCTGGACAGCATCGACTCCCCAAAGGATCTGAAGGTTCTCTCCTTGGAAGAGCTGAATCGACTGGCCGACGAGATCCGTCAGCTGCTGATCCGCTTCTGTCGACGTCACGGCGGCCACCTGGGCTCCAACCTGGCCACCATCGAGCCCATCATCGCCCTGCACTACGTCTTTGATATGCCTCATGATCATCTGATCTTCGATGTCTCTCACCAGGCCTATACCCACAAGATCCTGACCGGTCGGCGCCAGGCCTACACGGACCCTGAGTCTCAGGAGGATTTGTCCGGATTCACCTCGCCCAAGGAGAGCCCCTACGACGACTTCATGCTGGGGCACACCGGCACCTCCATCGGCTTGGCCTGCGGGATGGCCGCCCAGCGGGATGCGGCCGGCGGCAGGGCCAACATCATCGCCTTCATCGGGGACGGCTCCCTGAGCAGCGGGCCGGCATTCGAGGGGCTGGACTGGGCTGCAGAACAGGGCGGCAACCTGATCATCGTGGTCAATGACAACGAAATGTCCATTGCCGAGAACCACGGAGGACTCTACAAGAGCCTGGCGGCCCTCCGTGCCACCGGGGGGCACAGCTCAGACAATCCCTTCCGTGCCCTTGGACTGGACTACTGCTACGTAGAGGAGGGCAACCGTATTGAGGATCTAATCGAGGCCTTCCGTCGGGTCAAGGACATCGATCATCCGATGGTGGTCCATATTCACACCCGCAAGGGCTTGGGGTTGGGACAGGGCAGTCAAGGACAGATTGGCCCGACTTCCGTGGCCCAGAGCGATGGGAACACAGCTCATATGACTCCCCTGCCCGATTTGCCCGCCGAAGGTCCGGTGGAGGCCAACCACTGGCAGGACGGCTTGGGCTCCTTGGACCGCCTGCCCAATTCACGAAAGACTTACGGAAGAATGGCCATGCAGGCCTTGGAGTCCAGGTTCCTACAAGAGCCGGGCCTAACCGTCATCTCCCCCGCCACGCCGCTGTCCAATGGCATCGATCCTGACTTCCGCCAGCGGGCTGGAAACCACTACCGGGACGTGGGCATCGCCGAATCCCACGCGATAGCCTATGCTGCGGGCATCGCCAAGGCCGGAGGCACTCCCATTGTCGCCACCTCGGCCACCTTCTTCCAGAGGGCCTACGACCAGATTGAGCAGGAGATGGCCTTGAACGGCAGCGCTGTGACCCTGCTGGTTTTCTCCACCGGCATTGCCAAAACCGATGCCACGCATTCAGGCACGGCCGACATGGTCATGATGCGGGGCATCCCCGGACTGACCTGCCTGGCTCCGACCAGCGGGGCCGAGTTTCTGGACATGCTGGCCTGGGCCACTGGCCCGGCTCGGCAGCCGGTGGTAATCAGGGTGCCCGGCGAGCGCACACTGGCTACAGAACGGGCCGGGAAGCCGACAGCGCCGGCTCCAGATCCTTCGAAGATCGATACCGAATGCGGGTCGGACCCTGCTCCCTGGGATCGCTATCGCATCCTGCAAGAAGGTAAGACCGTAGCCGTGCTGGCTCTCGGCGATGCGCTGCCACTAGGCCGCGACCTTGCAGATTACTTGGAAAAGTCCATAGGGCTAAAGCCCACACTGGTGGACCCACATCGCTATGACCGCTTGGATGAGCAGACCCTAAATGCTCTGGCCAGCACCCACTCCCTGGTGGCCACCATCGAGGACGGTCAGCTGGACGGCGGCTGGGGACAGGCAGTGGCTGCATATTACGGACCTGCTCACATTCGCACCCTGGCCTTCGGAGCGGCCAAGGAGTTCAACGACAGGGTTCCCCAAGCCACCCTGATGGAAAGGTATGGCATGACCGTTCCTGCTATGGCTCAGGCCATCTCGGATGCCCTCGCCGACCAGGCTTCATAGATTTGACCCGCCGGTGGACCAAAGCGGGTACAATGAAAGGGTTTGGCCCCGTAGCTCAGCTGGATAGAGCAACTGACTTCTAATCTGTAGGTCGAGAGTTCGAATCTCTCCGGGGTCACCACTAGTCCTCCCTGCTTCTACCTAAGGAGTAAGGGTTCTTCGTGTTCTTGTTCATCTTGCCATAGCAGCATGCGTTACCCATGTACGGCTCTCAACGATCGCAATTGCAGAAGCAATATGGACAAGAAAGACAACCATGAACGATCGGCATCAACCAATAGATCAGCAACCAAGCGACAATCAAGACCCAGCTCAAGCGAGCCAGAATTACTCCGACTACAAGGGATAGGGCCAAGAGCCTTCCAGTCAAAGCTACGAGTCTGCTTCCCCGCAGGGGAAACATTCAACAGCTACCAACGGGTACCCGAATGCGAATCAATCTTGGCTGGCTTCGAGCACTCAGTGAGGACCACAAAATTTCTACGGGCAAACCGCATATACACCTCAACCCAACGGCACCAACGGACCGACCCAAATTCAGCCTTGGCAACTTCAGACCCAGTATGCAACGGACCGGGTATGTCGAACAAACCGAAGGTCACAGCGGCCATCCCGACTTTCTTCTTGGACGGCGTCGGCATACACAACTTACCAGGTGGAAGGCAAGGGCCTCCAGCTACAGGATTGGTCGCTCGGACCCAGTCCACAACTTCCTTATCCGCCTGAGATTCCATGGATGCTTTTGCGTCTTAGCCTTCCTGCTTGGAGACGGCAGACAATCAGAAAGGCACAGCACAGGCGACCAGGCAGGAACTATCTCTCCAAGTAGTCAAGGATCGGATCAGTCCCGAAACTTGGCAACCATCTGGATAAAAGCAATGCACGTCATTTGATCGCTTCACGACACCCGCAGGATGCCGTGAGCGCCCTTTTCGGCCAGACTCATGATGTGGTTGACTATGGAATAGTCGCCAGGCTGATCGACCTTGAGCTCTACGAAGCCGCCTTGGGCCGGCAGCAAGGGCAGGACCTGTGCTCCGGCTGATGAGTCAGCGGAATTCCCTCCTGAACCTCCGCCTATCAGATAACGGCCTTCAGTCCAGACCGTATCGAACTGGGTTCCCACGATATGGAAGGACAGCGGCTGGTTGGGGCCGGCATCCAGAACCCAGATGCGGACCCTTTGCCCCTTCTCCAGCTTGAGAGGGTGTGCATCATATTGAAAGGCTCGTCCGTTGAAGGTCATGATATCCGGGGTCATGGCCGCCACTTTTTCAGCATCGGCTGTCCCTCCATTGGATCCCAGATAAATCTCGGACTGGACCAGAACATATTCCGCAGCCACTGGTGGCAGGGTGCCATCATCCACGACCACAGCTCCATACATGCCGTTGGCTATATGGTTTGACATGGGGTCGCTGCTGCAGTGGTACATCCATATGCCAGCCCGATCAGCGGTAAAGGTGTATAGGAGCTCCTTGCCTGGTTCTATGTTGCGCATCATGGTCTGGGGAACAGCCGGGCCGGCATGAAAGTCAATGGAATGGCTCATGCTTCCCTTGTTTCTGATGGTTACTTCAAAGGTGTCTCCCACCCGGCCTCTGAGCACCGGACCCTGAGCCAAGGGCCTCGATCCCTTATCCCGCGGATCGCCCGCGTCATCGAAGCTCCAGACCGTGCGCTCAAGCCCTGCTGCAACCTGCTCCCTGCGTTCCTTGACATTCAAAGTGTATTTTCTTGTTCCAGCCCTCCCCTGGTCATCCAAGGGTGGAAGAGTGGCCTTGGCAGGTTCGCTCTTCTCAGCCTGCGCCTTGAGTTTGGCTGCTGAAGGGGCCTGGTTGCTGGTCATCTTCCGAGCGGAGGACTGCATTTGCTCGGTAGTCGTTCCACCCTTGGTCTTGACCTTGAGCTCCATGCCCATCTGACGGTGTCCTGCCAGCGAGCACCATCCTAATGTGTCGCCGCCCAGGACTCCCACATCGACCGAGACGCTCTGGCCTACAGGCACGGATCCTGTGCTCTTGCCATTGGCGAAAACCAAGTCGTGCCGCTGATCTCCGGTGTTCCGAAAATCTACAACCAGCCGGTCGCCTGCATCGATGGCGATGGTATCCGGCACAAAGGCCATCCCCTTTACCCTGATTGAAGCTCTTCTAGTGTGTCCCGTCGGCTGGATGCTCTTCGACGATGCGTCCTGAACCCCTCCAGTATTGGGCGTTGCCCCGACGGAGACAGCCAGCGCCGGCCGCAGAGCCATCAAGACCACCGCTGCCACCAAGATCAGCACAGTAGCCGAGGTGGCAACAAGGTCCGCCCGCAGGGCCAAGGTCCCAGCAAGTTCGGTATGCGAATCCTTGGGCTGGCGACGACGGTAGCGTTTGGAAGCCAGGACCTGCTTGCCACGAGCAGCCAGGTAAACCACGGTCAGCATCATGGAGAGGATTCCCAAGACATTCAGCAGGTTCCCCGCCTTCCATAAGGGTGTGTAGAGCCGGATGGCTCCAAGGAGCCTGATTAGCAAGCCAACCTGCATGAGCGCCCAAGCACCCCAGAGGAGGGGATGAAAAGGCAGAGGCCTGCGAATGACCGAGGGGACGATCATGCAGACATGGGCGATGACCATGGTCATGATGAATCCCACAGCCAAAGCATGCAGCGCCATATCGCCCCAGTAGGTGCTGGAATCCAGAGGTGCCACCATCCAGATGAGGGAAGCCAGAAGTCCCCAGGCGTAGGCCGACAGCATGCAGGTGCCCATGAATCCTGGCAGACCGCCGTGACGGAAGGTGCCCTTGGCTACGTCGTGACTGGCCATAACCAGGAGGAGCAGGCCCAGGGACAATCCCAGAAGCGGATAACCGACCGAAGGTGCCATGGCTTGAACAGGCAGCATCAGGACGGTCAGGAGGCTCAGACCCAGAATTCCCGATTCGAGACGGACACCCGAGAAGACCGCCCTGGCCAGCTCCACCCGCTCCCCGACGATGGTCAGAATCAGAAAAAAGAGCCAGGTTGGAGCCAGAACCGAGGCATCCAATCCTGCAACCCATCCAAAAGCTCCGACCAGACCCACCAGGGATCCAAGGATCTGTATGAGCACCTCTGCAGAAGGTTGCCGCCGCCAGATAGCCAGATACATGGCTGTCAAAACCAACATGGACAAAGTCCACGGAATGCCGCCAAAAAGCTCCACTCTGACCCATGCCGGGGCAGCAGCGCGGCTTGAAACCATCAGCGAAAGCAGGCAGAGCAGGGACCCCAGCAAGCCCAAGGCGGGAGCGAGAAATCCCCAGGAGGGTTTCTTGGATCCGCCACTGCGATAAGCCACTGCCCTCTCAAGACCGATGGCAGCGCCCAAAAACCCATAGACCATGAGCCCACCATGCAGATCAGCCAAGGGCACCCTGTCTGAAGGGTGGATCAGATCCGCACGAATCAGCGCCGCTATAAGGCCAAGCAGTGCAGCCAGACCTGCGCCTATGAGAAGGGCCATCCTGGACCTGGGTAAGGCTGTTTTGCCTCCGGACTTGCGCATCTTCTGGTCGCTCTGCATGGATCTGTCCGCCTTGCCCTGGGTTGATAATTGATTTGATAGTTATACAATTTAATCGATGAGTCAGGAAATTCAAGCCCGCAAGCGACGGGACCAAACCCCCTCCAGGCGAAGAAGCGGGGAAGAGATTCGCTCCGCAATCTTAGATTACCTACATACGTCAGCCGAACGGACCGGTACAGGTCTAACCGCCCAGCAAATCGGAGCAGCCTTCGGCGTCCATCCGACGACTGCTCGTTTCCATCTTGAGCATCTGGTCAAACAGGGCGAGGCAGTCCGCCAAACAAGAGACGGTGATGGTCAATCAGTCGGTCGAGGCAGACCGGCTGTCATCTACTCCCCCACATCCATGAACCACGCCAGGGAGGATATGATCTCCTCGCTTTGCACTGCTCTCGAGACTGCCTGCCCCGATACTCGGAGCAGGAATGCGGCTGCTCTGAAAGCAGGTCTGGCCTGGGGTCGGACCCTGGCCCAGCAGAGGCGGGAGCATGCAGAAAAGAGTGCGCCGTCGAGTATCGCCCAGACGCTGTTGGATGTTCTGAATACCTTGGGTTTTGCACCGGTGAGGACGGGGTCGGATTCAGCAAGTCTGTATCTGACCTCATGCCCCTTCCTGGACAGCGTCAGCAGCCATCCAATTATCTGCACAATCCATCGGGGCATGGTCCAGGGATTCGTGGAGAGCAGCAACAGCGCGACCAGGGATAGAAAGGCCCGTGTACTGCTGAAACCTCTGACCTCACCAAAAGGATGCTTCCTGAAAGTATCGAAAGCGGACAACCAATCAAGAAAGAGAGTCAAGCAATGACCTACGTAATTGCCCAGCCTTGTGTGGATGTCAAGGACAAGGCCTGCGTGGACGAGTGCCCGGTGGACTGCATCTACGAGGGTCCCAGGAACCTGTACATCAACCCCAACGAATGCATCGACTGTGGTGCCTGCGAGCCTGTCTGCCCTGTGGAGGCGATCTTCTATGAGGAGGATCTGCCGGAGGAGTGGACCTGGTTCAAGGATGCCTCCGAAGACTTCTTTGCCCAGGTCGGTGATGCCGGCGGCGCCCAAGCCCAGGGGCCCTACGATCACGACCATCCACAGGTCGCCGCCCTGCCCCACCAGGACAATTTCGTCTGCATTCAGCCAGAATCACGCGGTCAGCGCGCGGTCTGGGTCCGCAAGGATCAGACAGAATGAAGGCCGGTTCAAGCCAGGATGATCATCTGGTCTTCCCTGACTTTCTGGACCGCCCTGTAGAGGAGGCAGCCCGGATGCTTCTGGGTTGCCTGATCATCCGGGACTATGAGTCGGAGGGAAAGCAGGCCTGGGTTCGGATCGTGGAAACCGAAGCCTACGATCAAAATGATCCGGCCAGCCATGCCTACCATGGACGGTCGGCCCGCAACGATGCCCTTTTCGGTCCCAGCGGACACATGTATGTCTACTTCACTTATGGAATGCACTACTGCATGAACATCTCCTGCCAGGAGGACGGATTCGGTGCCGGCGTGCTGATTCGAGCCTGCCAGCCAGTGCAGGGTCTGGACCTTCTGCGCAGCCACAGGCACGGCCATCACCCGGACCGGGAACTGACCAACGGTCCTGCCAAGCTCTGTCAGGCCTTGGACATCGACAAGCGAAACTACGGCCATGACCTCAGAAAACCGCCCATCCGCCTGGCAGCCGCCAGTCTGGACCAGGACGAGACCATCACGGCAACCCCCCGAATTGGCATATCCCACGCCAAGGAGACCCTACGGAGGTTCGTCATCACCGGCAACCCCTACCTGTCGCGATGATTAGGCGAAGAACCTACACTTCTGACTTGTATAGCTTACGGGGTGACTTATTGCTCAATGAAGCGGGATTCGACACAGCTCTGGAAGCGAACAAGCGAGAGAATGACAGCGGCCAGCAGAGCGATGATCAGCATGCCCATGAAACTGCCGGTTACCGGGTCCAGTCCAAACGCTAATGAGAAAGCCTTGAAAGCCCAGGTGGATGCCGTAAAACCAAGGCTGGTGGTGGCCGAGAAGACCCCCATGACCAAGGGATAGCGTCTGTGCGGGGTCAGGTTGGACAGGAGGAAGGGGCAGGTGGCCATATTGATGGCACTGCCCGAACCGACCAAGAAGGCCGATAGGCAGACCAGCGGGAAGGAGCGGGTGGTCAGGAAGAGCAGGGCGCCCAAAGCCATCAAAAGGAAGGCGACCGGAATGGTCCATTGCCGGCAGACCCGCTTGATGCCGTTGATGCTAAGCCCGATCACGACCGAGGAACCCGTGTTGAACATCAAGGCCACCCCTGCTGCACTGGTGCCGCCCAAACCGTACTTAGCTATGTAGACTGCGAGCTTGTTGTACAGGACCGCGACCAGGAAAATGCTCAGAAAACCGATGAGAATGCAGGAAATGGTAGCCCACCAGCATTGTCTGCCCTTCTGCGAGGGGGATGTTTGAGACTCTGTGGCCTTTTCCGACTCCTCCTCGACTGCACCGACTCCGGGGACCATGAAGACGACCAAAACCAAGGCAGGCAAGGCCAGGAAATAGAGCCAATAGTTGTGCAGCCACCCTCCCTTGGCCAGGACACCGCCCAAGGCAAGGACCAGCATGGAAGAGCCGTCCTGAACAGCCAGGACCAGCCCCATCAGCGCCGCCAACTGCTTCCCGCGGAAGAACCTGGCCGACAGGCTCGGAAGAACTGTAGTGGCGATGCCCACGCCGAATCCGACAACCAAGGCAAACAAGAGCAGCTGGCTTACACTGCTATGCACCAAAAGGGGCATCAAGCCGCCCAGGGCGACACACAGACAACTGATACAGGCAGCGGTTCTGAAACTCATTCTGGTCAAGAGCTGACCGAATAAAAGGGCCGAAACTATGGCCGCCGAAGAGCCAATGGAGACCACCGATTCAACGGTGGAGGGATCAGCGCGAGGAAAAGATGCCTGAATGGCGGCCACGGAAGGAGAGATGATGGAGTCAAACCGCGACATGATAGCCAAGGCCATGATTCCGACCAGAACCCCAAGGTTCCGTCTGGTCAATATCCCTGTGTCCTTGGACTTAGACGCGCACGGGTCCGGTTCCACCGTTGCTGCCTCCCTCTCAATGTCAGCGGCACCATTCCTGGTTGATGGTGGGTAGTCTACTCCAGCAGCAGGGCCATGCCAACCAACACGACGAGGAAGAGCAGATTAAAAGCAGTATAGATTTTCAGGTACTCACCTTTCTTGCTCGGATACTGCTTGACTACAGCCTTGTAGGAGATCAGCGACGCCATTGAAGCGACCAGGGTTCCGAGCCCGCCCAGGTTGGTGCCCAGAATAATTGAGCGCCAGGCTGTCGAAAAACCTGAGACCAGGAGTGCTGTGGGCACATTGCTGATGACCTGGCTGCACAGGACCGAGGTAATCAAAGGGTGGATATTGACCAGGCCGCTGACCAGGTTATAAAACTGGGGAATCCTCCTGGCATTGCCTATGAAAATGAAGAAAGCCACGAAGGTCAGCAGCAGTCCCCAGTCCACATGCAGAAAGACCCGCCTGTCGCAGATCAGAAAGGTTACAACCACCACCAGGACCATGGTCCACTGGGGAATCAGCTTGGCCACACCGAGCAGGCAGACAAGAAAGAGAAGGAGGTAGATGGCGATGCGCCATCCGCTGGACTGCTGCATCTCCTTGACCTGAGGCTGTATCCCCTCTTCCCGGGGCGCTAGAATGCTGTGACGAATCTCTTGTGCATCCATGCCCTCGAACTTATCCAAATGCTGATTCCTGAAGGCGAACCAGCAGCACACGAAGAGCATCAGGGCCGCCACCAGAGCGTAGGGCGCCATAAGGAGGAGGAACTCCCCAGTAGGCATCTCGGAGCGGGCCTTGAGGTATAAGTTGTGGGCATTGCCAATCGGCGTCAGCATGCTGCCCACATTGGCACCCAGGGTCATCAGGGTGACGATCAGCAGAGCATGGCTTTCCAGACCGGCCATGATGAGCACAGCAATGGCGAAGGGCACGAAAGTAACCAGGGCTACATCGTTCGTGATGAACATACTGGAGAAGAAAGGCAGGGAAACCAGGACCAAGGCCAGGCCTCGCACCGAGCGGACGCGACTCAGCAGACCGGCACCAATGGCATGGAAGACCCCAATCCGCTGAAATCCGCAGACCACCATCATCAGGGAACCCAGCTGGGTAAGGGTATTGACGTGGATGTAGCCCAGATACTGTCGGTCGGGAGGAATGAGAATGCAGGATACGAGAGCGATGACTGCCGCGACGACCAGGACGGTCTCGTTTTTCAGCAGTCCGATCACCCGATGTTGCATGGTCACCTCCGGCGAACGAATTCCCCACTTAGTTTACGCGCCCGCCCGTGGCTTACAGGGCCTCTGTTGACGCTATTTTCCGCTCCTGAACCCGGGGTCGGGACACTCGGCGCTACTGACGGCTAGTCTGTCTGGCCCCGACTTTTGACCCTTGTCGGACAGTCACAGAGTCGGATGCCCATTAAACATGAACAGGGGTCCTGCGAATAGGTTGCACCCGCAGGACCCCTGTCAGATGGCAATATTACTTGTCATCCATTCGTTCCGGATCGGGAATCAGGTAGGACAGGGCCAGGGCAATCAGCACCAGCACTCCGCCTCCGATCATGGCGGCAACATATCCAGCGCGGGCTCCCCCGGACGCCGCCAGGCCGCTCATGAATGCGTAGAGGACCGCATAGCTTAGGCCTGAGCCCAGGTTGAAGGCTCCGGCGTTGAGTCCCGGCAGGTACCCGGTATTGTCCGCAGGAGACAGGACCACGCCCAACCCATTGAGCATGATATTGGCCGTCCCTGCATAGGAGACACCCAGGATCAGGGAGAGGAGCACCAGACTCCAGATGCTGGGAACCAGACAGACGTAGATGCCGAAGACCAGTCCCAGCACGCTTACTAGCTGACCGACTCTCAGGACCTTGATGTAGCCAAAGCGTGAGGCCAGCATCCCGGCAACCGGACCAAAGACCAGACCGACCAAGGCATAGGGGGTCAGCGTCGCAAAGGAGACGATGCTGGCCTTCAAGCCGACACCTACCTCGCCATCCTGGGCAAGGGCCGGAACGATCCCGTTCATGATGGCGAAGACACCGACCATGGTGGTGAGAGTCGTCAGCAGAAGTCCCCAGGTGCGCCGCTGTCTGAGATAGGTGGTGGTGACCATGGGTGCTGACGTTGTGCTTTCAACTTTCCAGAAGATCGCGAAGAAGACCGCGGCCACCAGGATCTCGACAACCACCAGTAGCCAGCGCGCCTGGGCAAGCTTCTCGACCTCATTGATAGCCAGGTATGCGGCCAGGAAGGCGATGCAGAGGAAGACCACACCTGCCCAGTCCATGCGGGGGCGATCGTCTGCATAGCTCTCGCGGGCGAAGAGGGCCACCAGGAGTACGGCGATCACAGCAATGGCCACCATGAACCAGAAAACCGAGCGGAAACCGAAAGTACCAGCCAGCCACCCGCCTAAGATGGCATCCACGCCGCCGATGCCGCCGTTGACCGCCGTCAAAACGGCCATGAGCCTGGCGTATCGGGCCTCATCAGTCACCTCGGCATGCAGCATGATCAGGGTCATAGGCACGACCGGACCGGCCACCCCCTGAATGACACGACCAATCATGAGCACCGTCACATTCGGTGCCAGAGCGGAAACCACGCATCCCAGCGCCGTCAAGCTCAGCATGCCCAGCAGCACCTTCTTGCGGCCGGCAAGATCGCCCAGCCGAGGCAGGAAAAGGGAGAAGACCGCGCAGGAGGTGAAGAACACCGTCTGGGTCAGACCAATGCTGGAGCTGCTGGCATTGAGCTCGTTCCCCATGGTCGTCAGAGCCGGCGAGAGCATGGAGGCGTTGAGCTGGAAGGCGAAGACGGCGGCCATCAGGGCAGTCATCAAGGCGACGATGGAAGAGCCTGAACCGCCAGCGGTTGTGGTGGTGGGCTTGTCAGTCTTGGGTGCGGCTGTGTTCGAAGTCTTCATTGATCTCATCCAATCGCTGTGATGGCCTTGACCACCAGGTCCCAGAATCCCTGGAAGTCCAGCTTGACGGCCACCTGGGTGTGGCAGTCCTCAGCTGAGGGCTCAGGGCCGCGCAGATCGGCCACGGTCATCCCGCAGGTCAGGTCCCCACGCAGCTCCACATCAACCGGGCAACGACGGGTGCTCACAATAGAGGGGTCGATCAGATAGGCCACAGTGCATGGATCATGCACGGGCGGGTCCACGAAGTCCTGGTTATCCTGGTAGGACTTGCGGAAGAAATCCATCAGCCCGCTTACAAAGTGGGCCAGATCGGTGCCGATGCCCTCTATGCGCTGCTGGACCTCGGGGGTGCACAGGGCCTGATGAGTCAGATCCAGCCCCACCATGGTAACCGGCCAGGGCTCGTTGAAGACTATGTGCGCGGCCTCGGGATCCACCTTGATGTTGAATTCAGCGACAGCACTCCAGTTGCCCACATGGTAGCCGCCACCCATGAGCACGACCTCACGGACGCGGTCGACAATGCGGGGTTCCTTGCGGACGGCCATGGCGATGTTGGTCAGGGGTCCGGTGGGGACCAGGGTCACTGTGCCTGGCTCCTCGCGCATGATGGTCTCGATGATCCAATCGACGGCGTGGCCAGGATCCAGGGGCCTGGTAGGTTCAGGCAGCTCGACACCGTCCAGACCAGTCTGGCCATGGATGGAGGCGGCCACCTCCTGTGGACGCACCAGCGGCCTATCACATCCGGCGTGGACCGGCACCTGGCGCGCATGAGCCTTCTCCAGCACAGCCCTCGCATTATAGGTAACCTTGTCCAGACTCTGGTTGCCGCCAACCGTAGTCACTCCGATCAGGTCGATCCGCGGATCACCTACTGCCAGAAGGATAGCCACCGCATCGTCATGACCTGGATCGCAGTCCAGGATGATCTTGCGCGTCGTCATATACTCGCCTACGCCTTTCTCATGGATATGTCCTGGGCCATGGACCATGGCCCAGGACATGATACCCCTGATTGGCCTTGAAACGATGTAGGCGCGTTAGGCTGGGTCGGGACCGGAGGTGGCGAATCCACCCACTGCCCAGGCCAGTCGATCCCGAAGCTCGGGGTCCACCGCGAATAACCCCAATCCGTGCACCCCTCGTTTGAGCAACACGTTGAACTCGTGCCGAAGATTATCCACAGGGTCCATCTCCTGCTCCGACCGCCGATTGGTCGCCAGTGTGTTGCAACTGAGCTTCGGTTCGAATTCGACCTTTCCATTCCTGTAGGTGACCGAGGGCCCGATGATGACTCCCGCATAGTTGAGGTCAAAACCTTGGATGGTGAAGATGGAGCCGACCTCATCAATGGTGAAGGGCAGCTCGGCCCAGGCGATCCGGTGATTTGCAGCAGAGTTTCCCTGCTCCTCATACAGTTCGTAATTCCAAGGCATGGCGAATTCACCATCCCCGTCCTGACCCTCTTCGGCCCACACCCACTGGCCTGAATCCCCTTGGCGCAGTACAACCTGCCAGTGATGGGAGGGAT
The DNA here is from genome assembly GCF_003688325.1 of Bifidobacterium sp. wkB338. Classification (NCBI taxonomy): domain Bacteria; kingdom Bacillati; phylum Actinomycetota; class Actinomycetes; order Bifidobacteriales; family Bifidobacteriaceae; genus Bifidobacterium; species Bifidobacterium sp. wkB338. The sequence continues at coordinate 62,322 of NZ_NPOR01000018.1, read as the reverse complement.
CCTGTGGGTCCGGGTGATTCTGGCTGCTGTAAGGCCAGTCATAGGTGGCCAGGAGTCGGCAAAGGCCCAAGGAACCCTCTCCCCTTTGCTCTTGGTCCTTTTGGCGAATGAACTTTCTCAAAGCCTTAGGCGAATCGAAAACCTTGATCTCATAAGGATGCTCCCAGGGATCCGGATGCAGTTGGCCAATGGTGCCATCCTTAGCTGTCATCCGATCCAGCCAGGCGCAGGTTGCAGGATCAGCTTGGATACGCATCTGTTGATCCAAATGAACATGACTGACCTGGAAGATATCCTCGCGTGAATGCTGACCGTCCCTTGACTTTTCGCGAATGAGCATGGGTTGCGAAAAGGTCTTGTCATGCTCAGAACCCGTCAACCCCAGAAGCCGACTTTCCTGAGCATCTACGAACTGGGATCCACGCAAGACCTGTTCCGGGTCGAAGACCACGATGGCTACTTTTGCCCGCCGCAGAATGTCGTAAAGCTGGTTGCTTCCGGAGTAGCTCTGCGACCCTTGCGTCAGCAGCAGGTGCGCCTCGTCAACCAGCACCACATCCGCCTTCGCCTCGACGCTATTCATAGGGTCTGCCGCCCTGCCTGTGGACCGGCCATTTCGATGAGTGTGCTTGCTGAACCGGTTGATGAACTGGACAGCGCCAACAACGCACTGGCCGCGCTTCTTCTGCAGTCCCAGCTTCAGAGCCATTTGGTTGTAGACATTGGCCTGCTCGGCCTGGTTGACAATGATGTAGGAACGCTGTCTGGCATTTGCCGAACGGTTATCGTCCTTGCCGTCCAAGTTCCCATAGATGCCATATCTGGCACATATCTGATAGAAGAGATGGCTAAGCAAAACGGTCTTGCCAGTTCCTGACATGCCCTGAACGACTATGACTCGAGTATGGGCTTTATCGTTGATCCGAACCGGGCCTATCGATTCTGTCATCGAGTGGAAACCCTCGCCGGGGTTTTGAATAATGACCGACTCCAGCACATGCAGAACAGCTTCTTCAGCTCGCCGTTGTTCGTCGGTGAGCTTGCGGAAGGGCGAGGCCTTGAACAGGGCGGAGTCCAGGATGGCCTTCTCTTCCGGAAACAGATCAGGCTCCATTTCATGCAGGATCTGCCAAGCCTTGGAAAAGATGCTGTCGAATTCATCGCTGGTGTAATACATGTCTTGAGCGTTAGTTCTACGGTTCATAACCAGCTTGACTGCATCGACGCTCTGCATATACCCCATCAACCGATTTTCCATATCCAGGGTCAGGGACTTGTTGAGGTGGCGATCACCGATGATGTACTGGCAGACCCTGTCTCGGTGATTGCGCATGAATCGCACCAGGCGTTCCCAATCCGTGCGGGTTCGTGGATCCAGCTCGATGTGCTGCCTGGTCCGAGAACGAATGTCATTGGTTTCCCCGACGTAAACCACGTAAGGGGGTCCACCGCCATGTTTTTTGCTGCTGTCCCTTTCATCAGCAGAGACAATATATACAGTGGGATAGCGTAGGAACAGCTCCTCAAGCAGCCTCTCCTCCAAATGACTGCCCTGACTGCCAACAGCTTTCGCCTGCTTGTACTCTGCAATAGCCTTGGAAAAATCCTCATCTCTAAAATCGCCATAGGGCAGAGTCATCACAACAGGCTGCGGCGCGCTTGATGAATCCATGTTTTTCACTATGCCACGAACCCATACCAATCTAATGGCAGGAGGGCCGGCTGATAGGCTCGAAATCATGATCAGCAAGGAAACAGAAACAGCGGTGATGAATTTTGTACACGAGCGCGACTGGGATCAATTCCACACGCCCGCCAACCTGGCCAAATCAATTTGCATCGAAGCTGCCGAGCTCTTGGAATGCTATCAGTGGGGGGACGATCCCAGGGACGGAGATGAAGGCCACGTAACCGACGAGCTGGCTGACGTGCTCACCTATTGCATCCAGCTGGCGGATCGGCTGAATCTGGACATGGATCAAATTATCATGGATAAACTGCAGAGGACGGCCGAAAGGTATCCGGTGGCCACTTCACGCGGCTCCAGCCGAAAATACCGCCCCCTGCAGTAGTCAGATTGAGTCAGCAGGTCTGCGCAGCCGACGACCCCAATCGTCCGAGTCGCTTGGCGATTAGTGCAGACAGATCATCCAGGGTGACTCCAACATAGCTCTTCATGGAAGCGAACTGAGGGCCTGATGAGGTGTCGACCGGGTTGGTGCCGGTATAGGCCACAGTGGTGGCTCCTGATGCCACAGCCGAAGTGATGCCGGTCAAGGTATCCTCGAAAGCCAAGCAGGAGGTCATCAAATCAGGGCTGTTGATGCCAACCAGACTGCCCGCATGCAGATAGGGCGCAGGGTCGGGCTTCTGCGCCAGCCCATCGTCCCCGCAAACATAGTCGGCAAAAGCCCCCTCGGGCGCCTTGGCAACCACTGCCTGGGCCATGCGGCGTGGCGAAGTAGTGACCAGAATCGAGGGAATGCCGGCCCCAACCAGGTCTGTCAGGATAGTGCGAACACCTTCAATCCAAGGCATGTGACGCTCCTCCATGGCAATGACCCCATCAATCAACAAATCTGGAATCTGATCCTCAGGAAGGTCAAGACCACGCTCCCGCATCAACCTTGCCACGGTGGGCAGAGGTTTGCCGGAAACCTGCCAACCCATGTCGGCATTCCAGTCTCCCCCATGCTCGCGCACTAGATCAACCTCCGCCTGATGCCAGTAGGGCTCTGAATCGATCAAGGTTCCGTCCATGTCCCAAAAGACCGCGAGCGGTCGGCCACTCACAGCAGACCGGGCTTTGTCAGTCGACCCGGCACGACTTTCTTCCATTTGATGCTCCATGTTCATGCATTCACCCTATCGGCAGGGCTTGTCTTGACAATGGTGCCACCCAAATTACTTGGCATGAAGATCAGGCCACGGATCAGGCAACAGCTCATCCAGACTCACATTAAGCACTTGGGCAACTGCCATGATGTTGATCAAACTGGGATTGGCTGGACTCCCGGGTCGCGACTGGCCATGCTCCAACTGTTGGTATGCGAACCGGGAAAGGTTGGCATTATAAGCAACGAACTCTTGGCTGTAGTGCAGAGCTGCCCTTCTGCGTTGTATGTTCAAGCCCATTATTACGGCGTAATCCGCCCATCCACTCGGTACTTGAGAATGTGCCACAGAGCCAAGATAGAAACAATAAATAAAATGTCATGCCTTACCGGTAATACTATATCAGTAAGGCATTACCGGTTATTTAAACGGGAGACGATTTCCTAGCTCTGCCTCACGCCAAAAATAGGTCTGTCGTAGTCGTTACTGGTTTCGGCACCTACAAATCCGATGAACAAAGAGGATCATCAATGAAAGACACAATACAAGGCAACTATGCAAACATTGCAAAAAGGACGAATCCATGAAAAAATCTGCCATTCTTCATAACCCGGCCATTGGCTTGGCCATTTCACTCATCCTCTGTCTGGCGTGCGGGCTTATGTCCAATCTGGCCCAAACCGATGGGGGCCGCGTCACCAAGGAGACGCTGCAGATTGAATCTCCATCAGGCCACCGGTTGAGCATGGACATGCTCCAGCCGAAAACGGCTACTCCTAAGCACCCGGCACCTGCCATTGTCTTTGCTCACGGAGGCAACACCAACAAGGAGAAAAGCGATGACTTCCAGATTGAGTGGGCTCGCAGAGGTTTCGTCGTGGTATCTTTCGACCTTTATGGCCATGGCGAATCCGAAATTCTCAATGACCAGGAATGGCTGGTGAACGGACGTGGACTGTATGACACAGTGGAATACCTCACCTCTCTCCCATTTGTCGATGCTGATCGGATAGGGGTTTCAGGGCATTCAAGAGGTGGGAACACAATACATGAATCCATCCTGATCGACAATAAGCGACAGCATCCACTGATCAAGACCGTGCTCTATGTCAGCCGAGACCCGGTCTATAAGGACAACGAGACGGCCGCCTTCGGGTATGTTCCCGGCAAGACCAACGTCGTCGAAGCAGCCAAGAAGAACACCAACGGCAAATATTTCAACTACTACCGTGACCGTACTGTAGGAGTACTCGCCGGCAAATATGACGACTACTCTTTCAAGGAAAAAGATACGTCAACTGGCAAAATCAAGCCCAATCCGCAGTATCTCAAATCAAATAACGCACGATCCTTCCTCAACTTCGGCATCACACCCACCGATCAGACCCCTGCAGGGATCAGCGGCCGCTGGTACCACAAGCAGATCAATGGTCATCGAGCCTCGCACGTCATATATATGGAGAACGGGACGCATGGAACAGTGCTCTTCCTATCCCGCCCATGCACCGATGCCGTCCAATTCATGGTCCGGGCTTTCAACATGAAAACAGACCTTGCCGACGGCGACCATATCTACCCTGTCAAAATGATCGGAGGGCTTCTCGGACTGATAGGACTCATGCTCTTCATGGTCTACGGGACCCTCTGTCTGGTCAGAACCAGCCTCTTCAAAAAGGCCGGATCAGAGGAACCGGCACGCATGCGTCAAGCTGATGCCTACAAGGGAGGTTCAGTATGGCTGTGGGCCTGCCTGCTGTCAGCCACCGCCTTCTCAGTTGCCAGCGCTCTGACATTGTTTGGACTGAAGGTCGACAAGCATATCGGCAACTACTTTCGGCAAGGTATGCCCTTGTTCTATGGTGTGTGGGGCTGTCTGAATGCCATATTCATGATCGGACTGACAATTCTGTGGTACCGCATGTATGCGCGAAAGCGGGGCACTAAAGTCTCGGATCTTGATCTGCCCATCGGTGGACGAAGACTTTGGCAGACAATAACACTTGCACTGACAGTGAGCCTTCTGGCTATATTGCTGATCTTCACCTGCAAGTTCCTCTTCAACTCCGATTTCCGGTTCTGGTACTGGGCCGCCAGACCATTCACCGCCGACAAGATTCCTGAGATGCTCAAGCTACTGCCCTTCTTCCTTGTAGCCTACGGAACCACATCGGTCTTCATCAATAGTCTGAATTACTCCACATCATTCGGGAGGAACTCAACAGCCAACATAGGTCTGCTGGCGTTCTTCAACATGCTGCCGGCACTGCTTATAGCTGTAGTTGGATACGGGTATTTCTTCGTCACTGGAGTCAACGGCCTGTTCGGTAACAACACACAGATACCGGACTGGATGCTGACACCCTTGGTCCCGCTGGCCGTCATGCCTATGGTGACCCGGGCGATCTACCGTCACACCAGAAATCCCTATCTGGGTGGCATCATTACCGCGATCATTGTCACCGTGATGACCTGCATCAACTCACAGATATCATTCCCCGCCTAACGGGGAGACCACACCTAACCTAAGTCCTTCCTGCCCCTGTCTACAAGCAAAATTCGACAAGGACAGGGAGGACCAACGTATCTGACCACCAGTTCACTCCGCGTTGCCGAAGACCTGGTTGCGCAATTCGTTGCGCTGGGTCTCGTACTGGGTGAGCTGACCAAGAAGGTCGAATTTCTCCTGACCGTCGGGCAACTGATTCATCCGGTGCCTGGCCGAGGCAATCAGCCGCATGTATGTGGCGTCCAGCAGTCTTGCAAGCAGCTCGGAGGCATACTGACGCTCCTCCGGGCTAGGCTGCTTCAGCTGAACATCCGCGTCCTCGGAGCCCGCGCCCTGATCGTCCCCCTTATCGTTTTTCTTGGAGCCCGGTCCTGAGCCCCTCTGCCTATCCTCCTGCTTATCCAAATTCAGTGGCAAAGGCATAACGGCCAGCTCATTGATGGCCGACTCCAGCATGGGCCCGCCCGCCTTGGTCAAGTTATGCATCCACAGTCCTTGGGGTGTCTTCATGTCAGGCAGTCCTCCGGCGGCCTGCACAGCCCGATAGAGCGAGCGGAAAATCGGAACCTCGAAACTGTCCGGACTCAGCTGAGCGAAGGCATCTGAACCGATTGCTCTGGGAATCTGGATAAGCACGCCCATGAACTGCTGCTCGCAAATGAAGACGGAATCATCGATGTGATGATAACCCTGTCGGAGAGCATCCTCACGCTGTACCCTACGACGTTGCATGGCATCGTCACTGCCATGGCCCGCGCGACCCTCCGATTCACCCGCACCGCGGTGAGGAGCGCGGACCGCATAGGCATCCTGGTCCTTCACATGCAGCTTGCGGCGGGCCCTGTTGACCTCCTGGCGCAGCAGATCCAGATCCACGCCGATTTTTCTGGCGGTTTTGCGGGTGTAAGCCCCCACCAGGGAGCGATCCCTGATCTGGGCCAGGATGGGCGCCACAGCCTTGACCGCCCCCATCTGCCCGGTGGTGTACTGGGTGTCGAACATGGCTACGGCCGTGTCGATGACGAAATCGTACAGCGGCCGGGCATGCTCGACCAGAGAACGCACAGCCTCATCACCATACTGGATGCGCAGATCACAGGGATCCAAATTCTCCCGGGCCACCGCCACGAAGGTCTGCGTCAAAAAGCTCCCGTCAAGGCCGAAAGCATGCAGGGCGGCCTTCTGCCCGGCTGCATCCCCGTCGAAAGTGAAGACCACCCGGGAGCCTTGGACCGGTCCTACCAGCTGGATGGCCCCTAAGGCATCGTCGGAAATAAGTCGACGGACGATCTTGGCATGGTCCTCACCGAATGCAGTGCCACAGGTGGCTACAGCCGTATCGACACCAGCAAGATGGCAGGCCATAACGTCGGTATAGCCCTCCACGATGACCACCTGCCGCTTTTTGACGATGGCATCCTTGGCCAGGTCGATGCCGTAGAGCACCTGGTTCTTGCGGTAAAGCTGGGTGTCGGGCGTATTGATGTACTTGGCGTTGATGCCATCGTCCTCGTAGAGCTTGCGAGCGCCGAAGCCCAGGGTACGACCCGTGGAATCCCTGATAGGCCAGGTGACCCTGCCCCGGAAGTAGTCGTAGATCCCCCGCTGCCCTTGCCTGGCCAGCCCCGCATCCAGCATTTCCTGCTGGGTGAAACCCTTGGTGGACAGGTGTCGAACCAGATTGTCCCATCCACGTGGGGCGTATCCGCAGCCGAAATGAGCACTGTCAGCCTGGGAGAAAGTCCTGCCCGCCAAGAGCTTGCGGGCCGCAAGCGCCTCCTTGCTCATGATCTGTGAGACGAAGAAACGCTGAGCCTCCTCGTTGGCCTCCAGCAGCCGGGAACGTTTGGACCCGCGACGCTTGTCCTGACGGGAATTTTCGTAATGCAGCTCGATCTGGTACTTGTCTGCCAGGATTTCGACGGCGTCGCCGAACTCGACGTTCTCCTCCTGCTCCACGTAGGTGAAGACATCGCCGCCCAGACCGCAACCGAAGCAGTGCCAGACCCCCATGGAGGGACGCACCGAAAAGGAGGGAGACTTCTCGTCGTGGAAGGGGCACAGACCCATGTAGGTTCCGGAACCGGAAGGCTTCAGGGTCACGCTTTCAGATACGATCTCATACAGATCGGCCTTGGCTCTGACCTTCTCGATGTCTTCCTTCTTGATCATTCCGGACATGACACCCAGCCTACCGGGCTAGGCCGATGTGTTGCGCCCGGCATAAACACCGCAGGCCTAAGGGCAGACCAGGGAATGCAGGGCCAAGGCCGAGCCGTCGGTCAGGGAGGCCACCTGGTCGATGGCCACCCGCAGGCGCTCCCCATCCGAACCCGCCTGGCGCCAATCCTCCAGGAAGACATCCTCCAAGGCATCAGAAGGGGCTGGCGAATCGGCCATCATCACCTCAACCAGGTCGGTCACGATTTTCAGCTGCTCTGCATGGAAGGGCTCCTTCTCACGGGGAGCCATGACGAAGTAGACGGCAATCCCCTTCAAGGCAACAATCTCATAAGAGGTCCGGGATGGGATGACCAGTCCAGCCGAGTACCTGGTCAACGGGCCTTGGCCGTGGCGGCTTCGGGTAGCCGCCTCCACGGAGTCGGCAAAGCGGCCGATCAGGTAACTGGTGGTGTTCTTCAAAGTAGCCAAGGCCCGGCGTGAACCATCAAAGCCCGTCGGCAACATGCCACGGACGGTCTCCAAGGCTCGGACCAGCTGGTCAGCATCCCAGCGGTCGCCATACCAGGATCGGGCGGCTCGGACCACGCCATCGATGATCCTGGGCTCAGCCAGCCGCTCAGGCACGAAGGAGCCAACCACAATGGCGTCCTCCACGTCGTGAACGCTGTAGGCGATGTCATCAGCCAAGTCCATAACCTGGCACTCCATAGGCGTGCTGGCCTGCGGCGCCCCCTGCTTGAGCCAATGGAAGACCTCCTGGTCGTCCGGATAGACGCAGAACTTGGCGGTCCTCTCCCCCTTTGGATGAGCCGAGGCCTCAGCCAAGGTCCAAGGATATTTGACCGCAGCGTCCAGGGCGGCCCTTGTCAGGTTGACCCCTGCCGAACGTCCGTCCGGGTGGAAAACCTTGGGCTCCAGCCTGGTCAGCAGTCGGAGGGTCTGCGCATTGCCCTCGAAACCCCCTATGCCGGAGGCCAGCGAGGACAGGGCACGTTCGCCATTGTGACCAAAGGGCGGATGGCCCAGATCATGGGCGAGGCAGGCACAGTCCACCACGTCGGGGTCACAGCCCAACATGGTGCCGATCTGCCGTCCGATCTGGGCCACTTCCAAGGTATGGGTCAGCCGTGTGCGGGCAAAGTCGTCAGTGCCGGCGACCAGGATCTGCGTCTTGGCCCCCAGTCGACGCAACGCCGAAGAATGGACCAGACGCGCCCTATCGCGTTCGAAGGCGGTCCTGCTGCTGGTCTTTGGAGGCTCTGGCGCCCACCGTTCCTGATCCTGGGCGGAGTAGCCCTCGGCCAGCAGGCGGGATCTGCCCTCCTCATCAGTGCCCATCAGGCGCGCCCGCTCCGTTCAGTCCAGATTATCCACGACCACCACTTCAGTGGGCACATTGCCCGCTGTGGCCTTGGAATAGGGGCAAAGCTCCTGGGTGCGCTCCACCAGACGGGTGGCCAGATCACGATCGACGCCGGGCAGGCAGACCTCGATCAGAGCCTTGATGCCAAAGGACTCGCCCTGGTCGCCAAGGGAGATGTGAGTGCGCACCTTGCTCTGGGCCAGCTTGGTGGCTGGCACGCGCAGCTCCTTTCCGGCCAGTCCCATGGCTCCCTGGAAGCAGGCACCCCAGCCGATGGCGAAGAGTTGCTCGGGGTTGGTGCCCTGGCCCTTGCCTCCCATAGCCTTGGGTGTATCCAAGTCCAGGGAAAGATCGGGCTCGTGGCTGTCCGCATGGCCCTCGCGGCCTCCGGTGATGTCAGCTACGGCTGTGTATGAGATATTGCTGGGTTCATTTCCTGTATATGTAGTCATAACCTCATCTCACCACTTATATTGCCCCTTGACAAGGCCTCAAGCCCAGGTTCAACCTGTGATAGTAGTCTCAAAGAATGGATTCAGCGGCAATCAGGTGCAGGTCGGAGGGTTCGACCACCTCATGCACACCCAGGTAGAGCCGTGGAATCCTACTACGCAGGCAGGTGAAGATCTCATAGCTGATGGTGTCAGCGGCCCGTGCCCAGTCATCAGCGGTTGGCTCAGCCTTGTCCTCCCCCTGACCTGGCCCAAAGAGAACAACGGTATCACCCTCGCCCACTCCCAAGTCGGAAGCCATGCCCTCCAAATCAAGTACACACTGGTCCATGCAGACCCTTCCAGCGACACGAACCAACCTGGGCCCTTGGCGAGTCATCAGACGGACGGGACCTCCCAGATGCTCTCGACCCATAGCGCCCTCGCGGTCAAAGCCAGAGGCAGACCGATGGATCCCGTCGGCATATCCCAAGGGCATGATGGCCGTGCTTGTGGGCTTCTCCGTCAGATAGGTGCGACCGTAAGAGATGCCATGACCAGCCGGCATATCCTTGACGGTGCCCAGCTGAGCCTGAAGGGTCATTGCCGGACGCAGACCATAATCGGCCGAGACCCCCATGGAGGGATCGGGCTCGTACCCGTACAGGCCGATGCCAGGACGAGTCAGGTCATAACGTATCCCAGGACGGGTGAGCGTGGCGGCGGTGTTGGCCAGATGCCGAATTGCGGGATTCATGCCGGCGGCCGCCATCCTGTCAGAGAATTCCTCGAAAAGGGCGATTTGCTCGTCAGTGGACGACACGAACTCGTCAACGACGGGCATGTCGGCTACCGCCAGGTGGCTGAAAAGCCCCACAGGCTCCAACAGGCCCTGGGATGCCAGGCGGGAAAGCTCACGCAAGGCATCCCCAAAGGTCTCAGGTGTGAAGCCGTTGCGTCCGAAGCCGGTGTCCACCTTGACATGGACGCGGGCAGGTTTGCCGACCTGGCCTGCCGCCTGAGCCGCCATGTTCATGGTCTTCAGGGAACCGACGCCCAGGTCGATGTCAGCCTGAATCAGCTGGTCGAAGGGCGCGCGGTCCCCGTTGAACATCCAGGACAGTATCCTGCAACGGTCGGGGCCAATGCCTGCCCGACGCAGACGCAGGGCTTCGCTGGACTGGGCCGTTCCCAGCCAGGTCGCCCCGCCGGACAAGGCCGCCAGAGCGGCGGGGATGAGCCCGTGGCCGTAAGCATCGGCCTTGACCACACCCATGACTGCAGCACCAGGGTTCGTGGAATGGACCAAATCCACCAGGGTGGCCATATTGGCCTTCAAGGTCCTCAAGTCGACGATGATCTGGCCGGGATAGGCCCGAAGAGCTTGTTCATAATGCTTTTGGCCCTCGGGCCCGGAGAACTGCCATGCAGGTGCTGCACTCAATGTCATGGCTCCATTGTGCGACGGCGCTGCGACGGTCGGAACCCGCCCTCAGACGGCAACCAAGCGCTTAGCGGCCCTTTCGCGCTCAGCCAGGTCAAGGGGACGATTGTGCAGCTGATAGGCCACCCGCACGTTCTCGATCTCCTTGTTTTCAGGCATGATGATGTTGCCGCAGCGGGTGAAGCCATGGGTCTCCAGGATGTGCTGCATGGCGTAGTTCTTCAGTCCCGTATCGGCGCGGATGTTCTCGTACCGGCGCATGCTCCAATCGAGCAGGTCCCCGGCCGCGTGACGCCCCAGTCCCGAGGCGGCCACCCGATGGATGGTGGTATAGGGCCGGTCGTCCAGCCAGCTGCCATCAATGACCTTATAATCTGGTTCCGGGTCATGGAAGAGAGCAAAAACGCCGATGATGCGCTCATGGCTACCCTTGTGCTCGTCCAACTCCGGTTCAGGGTAGACGGGATCTTCAGGGATTTGATCCATACCAGCTGCATCATCGACCAAGAGCATGGTGTGGCCCCCGGCGATGTCCTCGCGGATGCGTTCAGGCAGGGGGTACTTGTCCCCCCACTGACGGGGGTTGCCGGTCTCGGCCATCCGCTTTCTGGCGTAGGCGTAGACAGGCATGATCGCCTCAAAGTCGTCCATGGTGGCATGACGGATCCAACGTGCAGTTTCCATCGCGTACCTGCTCACTGTGGCTACCTCTTTCTCGACCGGTGCGGCAGGGACGAAACCCGCCCCTGCGATTGCCGAAGTACGAGTGTATCCATCAGCAGGCAGTCATGAAGTGAGTACGCATTGAGCGAATCGGGGAATAGTTTGGGCTATTGTGCGGCCTCTTGAACCCGACTTTCCGATCGCAAATGACTGGCATGGGTCAGAGTGACCACACTGTGTCGGCTGACCAGACGGGTCGGCATGACCACATGCCGCTGGAACTCCTTGCCCTGTCGTGCATCGAGAATCATTCCCACGGCCAACCTGGCCATCAGATCAAATGGCTGATCCACTGTGGTAAGTGCAGGCATCAGGTAGGAGGATGGATAGACGTTGTCGAATCCGACCACAGACAGGTCCTGACCGGGCTCCAGTCCACGTTCACGCGCCGCTCTGTAGATATTGACGGCTGTCAAGTCGTTGCAGGCCAGGATCGCGGTCGGTGGATGAGCACGGTCCAGCAGATCACAGGCGGCTTGGTACCCTCTGTCGGGCAGATAGTCTCCCTGCAGAACCATGCTAGACGGCAGGCTGGCACCAATGGCTGCCAATGCTGCTCGGTATCCAGCCAGTCTGGCCTGCGCGGATTGCACATTCGCCGGTCCGGCTATAACGCCAATGCGCCGATGCCCGGCATCAAGAAGGCATTTTGCGGCTTGGTATCCTCCAGTCCAATTGTCAAGCGTTATGCTCATGTCCTCATCGTTGACCAGGTCCACCGGATCGACCGCCACCAAGGGAATACCTCTTGCTTTGAGCACATTCTTGCCCTTCTGGTCTATGGAGGACATCTGGGTAATCACACCCAGCGGGTTGCGATCAATGATCCCCCTCAGACATTCCTCGGCACGCCGCTGGTGATCGGTCTGCGTCACAGTCAGAGCCAGACCGGCATCCAAAGCCCACTTCGAGGCATAACGTATCATCTCGATGGTGCCATTGTTGGCGATATAATCCACCACCAGTTCAATGGTCTGTGCAATTTTGGTACTGACGAGCGGATGTGCATAACCCTGATCAGCCAAGGCCTTTTCGACCCTCCGACGGGTTTTTGCCGCCACGCCCGGTCGACCGTTGATCACCTTGGAAACGGTCGAAGCCGAGATGCCGAGCTGCTCGGCTATAGCGCCGACGTGCGGATTGCCGGGTTCCTGTCTGGCCATGTGCATCCTTTCCAGTACCCAACAATCGTAACCAATGAAGCGGCGATAACATTCATGTCGAGTTTAGAATTTTTACATTTTTAATTTTCAAATTTCTATTTCTGCGCGTATACTGACGTCTATGTTCACTAGATTGGCAAAGGAGCCACGATGAGTACTATCACTGCGGTGAAAACGTATGACTTTCGTTTTCCCACTTCTCTGACCTTGTCAGGATCGGATGCCATGAATAAGGACCCGGACTATTCGGCCGCCTATGTGGAAATACACACCTCGGCTGACGATGGCATCAAAGGGTGCGGTCTGGTCTTCACCATCGGACGAGGCAACGATGTCGTATGCAGAGCCATAGATTCCATAGGAGAGACTCTGTGTGGCCTGGAGGTTGAACGTCTGCTGGACAGCATGGGCCTAGCCTGGGACCTACTGGTCCATGACTCGCAGCTGCGCTGGCTGGGACCCGAAAAGGGAGTCGAGCATATGGCCATCGGCGCACTGCTGAGCGCCCTTTGGGACATGAAAGCCAAAAGAGCGAGGAAACCTTTGTGGTTGCTGCTGGCTGAAATGGACCCCGAAGACCTGGTCAACACCCTGGACTTCAGATATCTCTCCGATGCCCTGCGCCCCGAGGAGGCCATAGACATCCTCAAGGATGGGCAATCCGGCAAGCAGGAGCGCATCGAGGACATTCGCCAGCACGGATACCCCGGTTATTCGACAGCACCAGGCTGGCTCGGCTACAGCGACGAAAAGATGGTGGAGATTGCCAAACGAGAGACAAAGGAAAAGGGCTTTAAGCAAATCAAGCTCAAGGTAGGCCAGAACCTCGATGATGACATACGCCGTCTGGGATTGGCCAGGGATGCCATCGGCCCCGACGTGCGTCTGGCCGTCGATGCCAACCAGGTCTGGGACGTCCCGCAAGCCATTGATTGGATCAACCATTTCCATGACTTCGACCTGGCATGGGTCGAAGAGCCCACCAGCCCCGACGACATCATCGGCCACGCAACCATTGCCAGGGCCATCAATCCCATCCCCGTGGCAACCGGCGAACAGATGCAGAACCGCATCATGTTCAAGCAATTCCTACAGACCAATGCCTTCGGCATCATGCAGATCGACGCCACCAGAGTGGCGGGCCCCCAGGAGATAGTTCTGGAATACCTGATGGCTCGCAAATTCCACAAGATAGTCTGCCCCCACGCCGGCGGGGTCGGACTGTGCGAGATGGTCTGTCACTTCGCCATGTTCGACTACGCAGCCGTCTCCTGCACCACGCAGGGCCGAATGATCGAATACGTGGACAACCAGCACGAATATTTCGTAAACCCCGTGCGTATCAGCCAGGGCATGTATCAAGCGCCAACCGCTCCCGGCAACGGGGCTGAAATGACCGTGGAGACTGCACAGCGCTACCTCCACCAGGAGTGACTCCGGGTCACCTCAATCAAAACCAGGCCCAATCGCTGGAGCCCTAGCAAATCATCCATTCATACAGACAAAGAAGCTTTCATGGATCTGCATCTCAAGAACAAGGTATTCATCATCACCGGTGGCTTCAAGGGCATCGGCAGGGGCATCGCCCTACAACTGGCCCAGGAGGGCGCCATAACCGCAGTCATAGACCGTGACGAGTCAGCCAGAGACCAGTTCTGCAAAGACATCGAGGCCTATACCGATACCTACCGGACCTTCATTCTGGATCTGAATGACACCGACGGCATAGCCCCCATTGTGGAGCAGGTGCACAAGGAATTCGGCCATATCGATGGCATAGTCAACAACGCTGGAGTCAACGACAACAAGGCCTTGGAAACTACTGACTGGCGGGAGTTCGAGCGTTCCGTACACGGTAATCTCACCCACTACTACGAACTCATGCACGCCTCTTGTGCCTATCTCAAGGAAAGCCACGGATCCGTCATCAACATCACTTCCAAAACCGCCGTGACCGGTCAGGGCAAGACCAGCGCCTATGCGGCGGCCAAGGGCGCAGTTCTGGGCCTGACCAGAGAATGGGCCGCAGACTTGGTCCACGATGACGTACGAGTGAATGCCATCGTGGTCTCGGAATGCTGGACCCCCCTCTACGCCGACTGGATCAAGACGTTTGGCGATGAAAAGGCCCAGCAAGCCCGTCTTTCAGCCATCACAGACAAGATCCCCCTGGAACATCGCATGACCACACCCGAGGAGATCGGGAACACCGCCACCTTCCTGCTCTCTGATCGCGCATCACACACCACCGGCCAATGGGTGTTTGTCGATGGCGGATACGTCCACCTGGACCGGGCACTGAATTGAGCTCTGCCATGGAAAATGCAAATACGCAAAGCAAAGGCGGTTCCCAGGCCACCGTCGCCATGCTGGTAACCGCTCCCAGATTCCTCTACATCGCCTTGTATGCTTTTCGTGGGTGCCACATAGGGCTTAAGCAGGGAACCTGACATGACGCGACAATTACAGGTCATCGATGCTCACTTTCACATGTGGGATCTTGGACGGCAACATCTGCCTTGGCTGGAAGGAATGCCATCACTGAACCGGAGTTTTCCCCTTCATGAGCTGGAAGACGAGTACGGGCAGTTGGGAGTGGAATTTTTGGGCGGAGTCTATGTGGAAGTTGACTCGGATGACCCCCTATTAGAGGACCGCTTGGTCTATGAGAACGATGACCCGAAAATTCTCGCCAGAATGCTAAGGGCACAGGTAGGGCCCTATATGAGGGTACCTATCAATGCTACGGGCATCAGAGAGCCCTTGCATACTGAATCTGCCTCGCGCGGCCGTTGCCTTGAACCCTCCTTCATCGCCGGGCTCCACGCCATGGCTGATAAGGGGATGCCCTTCGAGCTATGCAACAGGGGCGCAGAACTGCCGGACATGGCCCAGGCATTCTCTCAGGTTCCTTCCCTGACTGTCATCATGGATCATCTGGGCAATATGCCCAACCTGTCACCGGCCTGCAAAAAAGCCATGCAGGCTATGGCGGCCCTGCCGCACTGCTACATCAAGGTGTCAGGCGACCAGCCGGTCGATCGCGACATCGTCGCCTTCGTCAGGGATACCTTTCCCCCGGACAGGATCCTCTACGCCTCCAACTGGCCGGTAGTCACCGTACACTCCTCGCTCAGGGAACACTGGCAACTGATGCTGGATACCTTTGGCCCGGATGAGGACTTCTTCAAGCACAATGCCATGAGGGCCTATGGAATCGATACCGATACACTTACTGCGGAAGGGTGAACATGAGCACATCATCAGCCAAATTCGAAGGAATTTTCTGCCCGTCGATAACCGTCAGCGACGATCAAGGAGTCATCGACACCGACCTGTGGGGACGACATCTGGACCATCTGATCCGGGCTGGCATCAACGGGGTCCTGCTGTTCGGGAGCATCGGCGAGTTTTATGCCTATGATCTCCAAGAGAAGCGCTCGGCCCTGCAATTCGCCGTCGACCATATACAAGGACGCATGAAGGTGTTCGTCGGAGTTGGCGACACGAACATGGACCGGGTCATGGATCTGACCAAGTTTGCCGGACAAATCGGCGCCGATGCCGTGGTGGCTGTCAGCCCCTATTATTTCGGCCCTTCGGAACCAACCGCTTATAGGTATTTCACCAGCATCGCCCATGCCTCGACTGTGCCGGTGATCCTCTACAACTTCCCCGCTCGTACAGGCAACGACTGCTCCCCGGAGCTGGTCGCAAGACTTGCCCAGGAATGCCCGAACATCGTTGGCATCAAAGATACTGTGGATACAATCAGCCACACACGTCGAGTCGTTGCGGCAGTCCGGCATGTCAGCCCTGAGTTCTCGGTGTTCTCAGGATTCGACGAATACTATATGGTCAACCGCATCTGTGGAGGCAACGGTGTTTTATCAGGCCTGACCAACGTGGAGCCGGAAACCTTCGTTGCCATGCATAAGGCCTATCAAGATGGCGATTACCAAACCGCACTAGACAAGGCCCGACGCATCAACCACTTGATGGCTATTTACGACACTGCGGATTTGTTCGTGTCGGCCATCAAGGGAGCTGTGCGACTGCAGGGTCTGCCCATCAGCACACGCATCCGCGAACCGGCTATGCAGATTGATGACGACCAGATGAAACAGATCGAGACCATACTGCGTAGTTGAGCTTTCACCTGTTGCATCGAACAGGGCCTGAGAAGAGGAACCTACCCCCTCCTCAGGCCCTGTTGTTTGCCTGTCCGCGCTCAGACCAGCTTGCGCTCGTAAGGATCGGAGCTGATGCCGGCAGCGACAATATCACGGCTCCACTGCTTGGCCGAGAAGAGCGAATGGTCGCGGTAGTTGCCGCAGGAGGTGATCTCGGTACCCGGCACGTCGTCCCAGGTGGCCTTTTCGGCGATGAACTCCAGTGACTCCTTCAGTGCCTTGGCCACATCTTCGGTAGAATGACGGCCCCAGGCAAGCAGGTGGAAGCCCGTCCGGCAGCCAAAAGGCGAGCAGTCGATATAGCCAGGGATGCGCTCGCGCAGGAGCACGGCAATCGTGTGCTCTATGGTGTGCAGACCGGCAGTTGGAATGGCGTTCTGATTGGGTTGAACCAGGCGTAGATCATAGTTGGAGATGATGTCTCCCTGAGGGCCCTTCTCCTCGTCGATCAGGCGAACGTAGGGCGCCTTGACCTTGGTGTGATCCAGCTGGAAGCTCTCTACGATTGGTTTGTCAGCCATTGTTGTTTCCTTTCCTCCCGGGCGTCTAATCTGAAAGGCAGCCGCGATGAAGTCATGTATACCTCATGGTAGGCGGACCTACCTATCAGATCCGGCAGCGCCTATGACCACATTCGCTCCTTTTCCTGCCGAGAACTCGGAGATGACCCCCATGAACCGGGGTCCATATTGCTCCAGCTTGTGCTGTCCCACCCCGTTGACGGCCAAGAAGGTCGCATCATCGACTGGACGCAGACGACACATATCGCGCAGCGCCTTGTCGGAGAAGACAATGTAGGGAGGTTTGCCGATCTCGCGGGCTATGCTGGTCCGCAGATCGCGCAGCTTCTGGAAAAGTTCCTCGTCCTCTGGGCTGGCATCGCTTGCACCGGCCTGATCGAGACCGTCACCGTCGAGCGTCGCAGAAGATACGCCGCCGAAGACCTTGCCTGAAGTACTCGGGCGTTCCGTCCGCTTGATTTCGTAATGAAAATCCGGACTGACCGTCTGCGCGGCCTTGGGTCCGAAATGGACCATGGGCAGCCGTCCTTCGGTGATATACAGATACCCGTCCGAGGCCATCTGGTTGAGCACATCGCGAATGCGCGCCTCTGGAACCTGGGCCAGAACGCCATAGCTGGGACACCGATCCAGCCCTCGCCGAAGAAGATCCTGCGAGCGCGAGCCCCGGAGAATCTGGGCGATCTTGCCGGAGCCGAACCCCTGATTCACGTCATGCACGCACCTGCTTATGGCACGGGCCACATGGCTGACATCGATGGTTTTGAAGGTGCTCAGACAGTTGGAACAGTTCTGGCAGCCGGTGCTGCCGGTGTCGGGATGCCCGACCGGGACGGGTTTGCCCTTGTCGGCCTCCGCAGGAGAAAGACCCGCGGCAGCCTGATCCACCTCCTCGCCAAAGTACCGCAGCATGTACCGGTGAAGGCAACCGGTGGTCCGACAGTAGCCGATCATGACGTTGAGCAGACGCCGGTGTTCGGCCCTGACCGCTTCAGCCTGCTCACCGGTCAGTCTGTCATTGCCGTTGTCCATGTCCAGCAGGCGCCTGCGGGTGACGATATCGCTTTCGTTCCACAGCAGGGAGCATCGGGCGGGCTCACCGTCACGTCCTGCCCTGCCAGCTTCCTGGTAGTAAGCCTCGATGCTCTCGGGCATGTTGTGATGGATGACATAGCGCACGTTGGACTTGTCAATGCCCATGCCGAAGGCATTGGTGGCCACGACCACCTGCACCTTGTCGTTGACGAAGTCCCGCTGCGCCTGTTCTCTGTCCTGGGCATCCATACCAGCGTGGTAGCTGACAGCGCTTACACCAGCCTTGGTCAGATCATCGGCCAGAGCTTCGGTCTCCTTGCGGGTGGCGCAGTAGACGATACCCGAATCGTCTCCATGCTTCAGGGCATATTGGACCACCCAGCGATTCTTGTATCTGCTCTCCAGTTTGATCACGTCAAAGAAGAGGTTGGGCCTGTCGAATCCCGTCACCGCCACGTAGGGGTCGTCCAAGCCCAGCATGTATACGATGTCGCGCCGGACTTTCTCGGTCGCCGTAGCAGTGAAGGCTGCCACCGTGGGCCGGTTAGGCAAGGATTTTATGAAGTCCCCGATACCCAAGTAGGCAGGGCGGAAGTCCTGACCCCACTGGGATACGCAGTGGGCTTCATCCACAGCGAGCAGGGAGATCCTCGTATGCTGTGCGAATTCCCTGAATCTGGGGGCATCCAGCCGCTCGGGAGCCACGTAGAGGATTTTGCTACGTCCCCGGGCAGCCTGAGCCAGGGCCAGGGACTGCTCATCCATGTCCTGGGTGGAATTGACGAATGAGGCCTGGATGCCGGCATCCTCCAGCCCATCCACCTGGTCCTTCATCAGGGAGACCAAGGGAGAGATGACGATGGTCAAACCGTCCAGAAGGGTGGCAGGAATCTGATAGCAGATGGACTTGCCGGCACCGGTCGGCATAACACCCAAGCAGTCCTGCCCGTTCAGGATGGCCTTGACCAGATCCTCCTGACCCGGGCGAAAAGACTCATATCCGAAATACCGCTTCAGCGCCTGCCCTGCATCCTGGATATCCACCATGATTCCCCAGTCTATTGCCCCTGCAGGAGTCAAGCAGTGGGCGAACGACCATGTGGTCAATCGTCGCCGGTATGCATAGCTATCCTGACGCTAGTTCAGAAGGCTGAAACCTTGGATGGCTGGTAGCTGCCGACGGCTGGTGAGCCAGTAGCTGAACAGGATGCATATGGCGGAGAAGACTAATGTGAAGACCACTTGGGGCCAGAGTAAATACACGGTGACGTATCCCCATAAGTCAACATTCATGAAGGGGCTTAAGGTCTTGTACATCCAATGGCCGCGCATAAGGTTGATCATCTGAACCGCCGTTTGCTGCCACCCCCAGAAATTCCAGCCGGAAATCGAATGCCAGAAACCAACACAGATCAACAGCCCTGCCAGCAACAGGCACCCGCCTTTTCGATCAACACGGGCAGCGAGGTCACCCAGCACCTGGCCAAGAAGAACGAAGGTTACCTGCACCATGAAGACATGCAGCGCCAGAGCCAGCCAACGGGACGGCTGCTGGTCATACGATCTGTTAAAGCATGATGCACTCCAGGGATCAAGAGTGAGCCTCCAAGGTGAGCAGCCCTGCTCGAGAAACATTTGGTAACTTTCCGTAAAGGGCATCCATCCGATTTGACCCAGGCTGCTGATAATGGCGACCGCAATCATGAAAGTGGCTGTCGCTAGGGCCATGACCACATTGGAGATGATCTGGGTCCATGCGATCGTGGACCGGGTCACGGCGTTGGAGATCAGGGGCCGGAAAGTCGCCAGTGAGCAGACAAGGGCGGTGGCCATGAACACCATCTCGGTGAACAGACCAGTGAAACCGGAGCTTAGGGGAATAAACCCCACAACTCCCAGAGCGAGGACGAGAGCCCAAATCAAAAAGACGATCAGCCTCGGCATCACCTGTACACGCAGGGCCATCCGGGTCTGCACCGCAGGCGACAGGAAGCGTTTGATTCGGGCCCATCCTTCAGCCGGTCCCGCACCGACGTCGGGCCTGTCTGGCCCCGGCCTGGTCTTCGTCCGCACTGCCTCTGCAACTTGCATGTTATTCATTGTGTCGCACCTTCCGTAATCTGGACGAAGTAGGTCTGCAGATCCATGGGGGCGACAATAAGCCCTTTGGGCTGCTCGTCAGGCACCGGCCCCTCGAAGCTGACACGCAGCAGGTCGCCGATGCGCTGCCTGCTCAGCAGCTGCGGGTCGCCCTGGGCAAGGTAGCTCTCTACATCACGCGGACGGCCAGTAACAGTGGTCCCCAGGACTGACAGATCATCCACGCTGAAAGATCGCAGGACCCGCCCCTGGTCGATGATCGTAGCGCGGGAGATGAGCTGGCTGACCTCGTTGATGATATGTGTAGCGATGATCATGGTCGGTCCGCGGCGCTGATAGGCCTCCAGAAGGAAGGTGTAGATCCTCTCCCTGGCCGCCGCATCCATTCCTGTCGTCGGTTCATCCAGAATGAGGTATTCCACAGGCAGGCAGAGTCCGATGATATCCTTGACCACCTGACGCTGCCCTGTGGAAAGGGAGGCAAAAGTGTCAGTCAGCCTCAATGCGAAGCTCTTAAGAATACTCTCAGCCAAGTGCCAGTCGAAATCACCGTAAAACCCCTCGGCCATGGCAAATGCCTGCCTAATGTGCCGTCGGGATGGATAGGGCCAGGTTTCGTTGACCAAGGCCACGCGGCGAACAATTCTTGAGTCGCTGACCAGATCGCTTCCATCCAGGTGGATCAGCCCCTGGTCAGGAAGCGCCCTGCCCGTCATCAGATTGCACAGGGTGGACTTGCCGGCCCCGTTCCGTCCGAAGAGTCCGTATATGGTGCCGGGCTCAAAGCAGAGCGAGATCTCATCCAGGGCCTTCAGCTTTCCGTACGATTTGTCCACCTTGGAAACTGTCAGACTCATTGGTAGACCCTTTCTATGATGGCGTCCAGGTCCTCACGGGATACGTCCAGAGATTTGGCTTCTTCGACCAGATCCTGAAACCTTCCGTTCAGGAGTTCACTCCTGCGACGCTCACGAACGCTTCGGCCAGCACCGGCAGTGACAAACATGCCCAGCCCCCGCCGTTTCTCCAGAAGACCCCGGTCGACCAGCAGGTTCATCCCCTTGAGGACCGTGGCCGGGTTGATCTGGTAGGCGGTCGAGATTTCCGTGGTGCTGGGAATCCTTTCACCGTCGGCGACCAGACCCTCGGCTATGGCTTCGGCCAACCTGTCTGCCACCTTCACGAAAACGGGCCGACCATCCGGTATTTCGATCGCCATCGTTTGACCGCCTTGTCTGCCTTGAATCAGGGCGTCGAGTTAGGACCTTTACTATTGTTTATTACTTAGTTACTTGAGTAACTAACCAACAGTCTATAATTTGCTCTCCCAACCGTCAAATCATGTGCAGTCGTAATCCGTCGGTTGGCTCTGCATGGCTCATCTCACTGCTTTCACCCGATTCCGCTTGGGCAGGATGCCGTACGGGCCCCGGTACCTAGAGGGTTGCAGCTGCCAGTAGCTGACGGGTATAGGGCTGACTTGGGTGATCGAGGATGGTCCTCACAGGCCCCTCCTCCACAACCTTCCCCTGGCTGAGCACCATAACCCTGTCCGCGATGTGCTGGACCACACCCAAATCATGGGAGATGATGATCATGGACATCCCGCTTGACGAATCGCTTTGCTGTCTTGACTGGGCCATGATGGACTGAAGGGTATGGAGAATCCCTACGCGTGCTGAGACGTCGATGGCGCTCATAGGTTCATCGGCCAAGAGTATCCGGGGCTTGACGACCAGGGCCCGGGCTATGGCCGCCCGCTGGGCCTGGCCACCTGATAGATCGGAAGGATAAGCCGTCATGATCCTGTCCGGATCAAGTTGAACCTCTGACAGCGCCTCGGCCACCTGATCAGCGAGGTCTCGCTCCTTCTGATATCGATACCATACGCGCCCACTCTCCCTGCGCTTGGCAGCCAAAAGAGGCTCGGCGACCGACCGGCCGATGGTCCACCGAGGGTCCAAGGAGGCAAAAGGGTTCTGGAAGACCAGAGCAGAGTCTCGGGCAAGCGCCTTGGCGGCCGGGGAACCATGCAGAACTGGCCTGCCCTGATATGTCACCTGTCCGGCATCAGGCCTCAACTGACCCAAAAGCAGACGGGAAAGTGTGGTTTTCCCCGAACCAGACTCCCCTATAATCGCCAAGCACTCCCCCGGCTGGAGGGAGACATCGATTCCGTCGACCGCAGCCTTTCGAGCCATGCCGCTGCCGTTGGAGGCATAGACCTTGATCAGGCCCTTCCCGGTCAGGATCGGGTCGGCATGCGCATCGTCAGTCGTCCTCATACTTGCCTCCATCTGCGCTCAGCGTCAGCTCCTTGGCCGCTGTCACCAAAGTCCTGCCCTGTGGACTGGATGGGTTGCGCAGAATGCTCTGCGTTTGTCCACTTTCCACCACTCGGCCCGCGTCAAGGATGTAACAGTAATCAGCAACCCGGGCCAGGACGGAGAAATCATGGGTGATGAACAGCAGGGAGGCCCCACTCTGATCAACCAGCGAGACCAGCAGGTCCACAATCTGCCGCTGGGTGATGGCGTCCAGGGCCGTGGTCGGCTCGTCCGCCAGGATCAGTCTGGGCTTGGTGACCAGGGCTGTAGCTATGGCCGCCCGCTGCTGCTGACCCCCGGACAGCTCATGTGGATAGGAGCCAGCCAGTTCCGCATCCAACCCGACCTGGGACAATATCTCCATGACTCGTCTGCGCCTTTCCTGGGCGCTCAGACGGTAGTGGCGACGGAGAGGCAGCTCGACCTGACTGTAAATTTTCTTGACCGGGTTCAGGGCCGTAGAAGGATTCTGAAAGATCATGCCCATCCGGGAACCGCGAAGGTCCGCCAGGGACCGGTCATCCGAACCGAGAATCTGAAACCCGTCCACCAGAATGGATCCAGACAGGGAGGCCGTCAACGGTGCGGTGCCCAGAACGCTGCGGGCTATCATCGACTTTCCGGAGCCAGAGGAGCCGATCAGGCCGACCCGTTGACCGTCTGCCACCTTGAGGTCCACCTGGTCAAGAATGGTGCGACCATTGATGGACAGGCCCAGGCCGTCAATACTCAGGGACATCATTGACCTCCCTCGCCTGCATGAATCGCATTCTCGACATGATGACTGGAGTCATCTAATTGTGCAGACATCTCCTGGCGCTCCGCAGACGGGAGAGCAGATCGTCCAGCGGCAGCCACGGCTGCTCTGAGAGTGGGGTTGGTAACCGGATCGATGGCATCACGCAGGGCATCACCGAACAGGTTCAGCGCCACCACAACCATGGTGACCACCAGGCCGGGCCAGAGCACGGTCAACGGAAAGACGTTGATGAACTTGACCGAGGTAGTCAGCGAATGACCCCAGGAGGGCAGGCCAGAGGGAACGCCCACCCCCAGATATGTCAACCCTGCCTCAGCCAGAACGGAGGTCCCCGCCGACATGGAAAGCTGCACGCACAGGACAGGAACGACATTGGGCACCAGGTGGGTGCAGAAGATTCTGAAGGCCCCGACCCCGCTGTTCCGGGCGGCTTGAACGTAGTCCGACTCTGCCGCCAGGAGCGCCTGGGGCCGTACGATCCGGGCCAGGTTGAGTCCGTATCCGAACCCGCAGGCCACGACGACCACAGCAATGCTGGGGCCCAGGGGGACGGCCAGGATCAGAGCCAGCAGAACTGTGGGCAGGGAAATCAGAGCGTCGACCAGGACTACGACCGTCTGGGATACTCCTGAACGGCGCGAGACCATAGCCATGACCAGAAGGAGTCCCAATACGCCTGACAGGACGACCGCCAGAAGGCTGATGGCCAGGTTGGTGGCTGACCCCGCCATCAGCCAGGAGAGAATGTCTGCCCCGGTGCCGTCCGTTCCCAGAAGATGGGCGCGGCTGGGTGCCTGCCAGATCCGGTACCCGTCGGTGGTCCAAATAGGGACCGGGGTCCAGAACCTGGAAACCAGGGAGACCAGGATCCAAATGGCCAGAACAATCAGCGAGTATCGCCCTGAGACCTTGCGCCACATGCTGGCCAGCACCACCCGCGTCCGTCCGAAAGATCCCAGTCGACCGGGAAAGGCTGCTTTCAATCCCAAACGAGGCCTGTCTGCATGCTCCCAGCTCATCAGTCAGCCGCCCCCTGCCTGGCCGCACCTCGAAAACGCGGATCGATCAGCCTATGGATAACGTCCACCAGCAGTCCCAGGAAGAGGAAGAAAGCCGCCAGAAGAAGCAGCTCGGACTGAACGGCCGGAAGATCCCGGTTGCCCACATCGGTGATCAGCATGGATCCCAGTCCCGGAAGGGCGAACAGGTTCTCGCTGACCATGACACCCGTAATCATCTCAGCCATGGTCAGCCCGACCACCGAAACCAGCTGAGGAGAGGCCAGCCGCAGACCGATCCGTAGAGCAGCCTGGGTCCGAGTCATCCCGCAGGCCATGCCCATGTCCACATACCCCGAAGAGAGCATGTCGCCTAATAAAGAGCGGGTATATCGCATGATGCCGGCGCCCACGATGATGCCGGTGGACAGAGCAGGCAAAATCAAAGCCGCCAGAGCCTGCCCCGGCTGAGCCCAGCCGGGAGCAGGAAAGCCCTGGGAGGGCAGCAGGCCAATCAGGCCGCTGCCTTTGGCAAAGAGCATGATCAGCAGCAGTCCTGACCAGAGGGCCGGTACGGATCCGCCCACGATGGCTGCCATGTGGCTGAAGGACTGCATCCGTGGCGAGCGCGCCAGAGCTGCCGCACAGCCCAGGGGAATACCAAGCAGCAGAGCCACGCCCAGTCCCAAAAGAATGAGCGGGAAGGTGATCTGGGCCCGGATGCCCACCTGGGAGGCGATGGAACGGTTGGTCAGAATGGACCTGCCCAGGTCCCCTTTCAGAAAGTCGCTGATCCAATCCAGATACTGCCTTGGGTAGGAGCGGTCCAGACCCATCTGCCGACGGAGCCGGTCGACACGCTCGGGCGGGGCATCCAGTCCGGCCATGACGGCGGCCACATCCCCGGGCAAGATGCGCAGGGCCAGGAAGATCAGCAGGGAGATGCCCATCAACGCCAAAACGAAGAGCACCAGACGCCGCATCAGGAATCTGACCATGGTCATCCCCGCCTATAAGTCACGTCGGACAGGGGCATGAGGGACTGGTTCAGATCGACCGGGAAGCCCTCCAACCCTGTCCGCCAGGCCGTGGTCACCCGGTAGTTGAAGAGCCAGTCCGCCGCCGCATCGCTGCTGACGATCCGGGCGGCCTGGGCCAGGAGCCTGTTGGAATCATCGGCGGAGGTCGTGGCCATGGCCTTCTGGTAGAGCTCTTGGACCTGACGATTGTCATAGTTGTAGTAGTAGCCAGGATTGGCCCACTGATGGAAGTCGTGGCTCTCGCCATGATCCACCAGAGACATGTCATAGTCCTTGTTGGCATGTACGTCCTGCAGCCATACCGAAAACTCCACCACCCTCACATCCAGGTCGATGCCCACCTGGCGCAACTGCGAGCGCAGCTGATCACCCAACTCGCTGCCGTAGGTGTTGGCGTAGGTCAACCGCAGCTTGAGAGGGTGGTCGGGACCATACCCAGCCTGGGCCAGGAGCCTCCGTGCCTGCTCCGGATCGTGGGGGTAGAGACCGGTCAAATCCTGATAGCCGGGATCCAGAGAGGGTATGGGTCCGCCCAATGCCCTGTCCGATCCGCCTCGGGAGGCAATCAGCTGCCGATGGTCAATGGCATGGCGGATGGCCTGACGTACCCGCGGGTCGGATGTAGCGGCACCCTTGCCGTTCATGGCTAGGACGTACTTGTCGGTGTCGTCGCCCGCCTTGACCTGGAAGTCGGGGCTGTTGCGGAATGGGCTGGCCAGGTTCTCGGTGACCGGAGCCAGCACCTGCACATCCCCGCTGCGCAGGGCGTTGACGGCGGCGTTGTCGTCATTGAGGTAGCGGATGACGATGGTTGGCGTCTTAGGCTTGTCGCTGCCCCAATAGTGAGGATCGGCCTTGAGTGTGACCGAATCGTTTGGTCGGAAGCTTTCCAGCAGGTATGGGCCGGATCCCACGGCCTGGGTCTTCATGTCATAATCGGCCCGCCGGTCAAAGACCAGACCAGCCCGGCCGCTCAGCTGCCAGAGCAGATCCTGGTATGGTCTGGACAGCGCCAGGCGCACCGTCAGCGGATCTGTGGCCTGAACGCCCTGGAAGCCCTCCAGCATCTCGCTGCCCTGATAATGGCCTGCCATGAGCCCACGAATGGAGTCGACCACGTCCTGCGCCTGAAGAGCATGGCCGTTGGAGAAGCGGATGCCCTCATGCAGGTGGAAGGTGTAGACCAGGCCGTCCTCGGAGACATTCCAGCTCCTGGCCAGCCCCGGACGCACCCGATTCCGGGAATCCCGCGACACCAGGCCCTGATAGACGTTGCCGATCAGGAGCTGATCCAACGCCGTGCCTGACTGGTTGCGGATATCCAGATTGGTGGGAGCCAGCTTGAGCCCCACCGTGACCGTGTCAGCCACGGTTCCGCCTCCAGCCTGACCGGAGGCTCCGCGATGCCCGGTCCACAGGGAGAAAGCCAAGGCCAGGGCCAACAGGAGACTGAGCAGCTTCCAGGGCAAGGTGTTGCCGCCCGACCTCATAGGCCTGATTCTGGCATTGAGTTCGGGGTCAGTGCTGGGGCCTGGCTCCTGGGCCGTATCCATATCTGCTGCGGTCACGCTGCCATGGGCATGCGTGCCGTGTCGATCTGCATTCATTGACGAATCCTTATGCTGCGGTTGACCGCCATTCTGGTCGATCACCGCCCACCAGCATACTCCCCGAAGCCATCACCCAGGCTTATGCGCTTAGGATGGATTCGGAAAGCGTCACGCGCCCGGACGACGGCAGGGAGGAAGAGACATGCTGCTGGCCATCGACATCGGCAACACCAACATCGAGGTCGGATTCATGGAGGGCGACCAGGTCGCCGCCTCCTACAGGCTGACCACAAGGATCGACCACACGGCCGATGAGTTCGGGCTTCTGCTGGGGCAGCTCATGGCCCTGGCCGGGTACAAGACCTCGGATGTGCAGGACGCCATCATCTCCTCGGTGGCTCCTGCAGTCATGCATGCCGTCAGGTCCTGCCTGATCCGTTTCTTTTCCATCGACCCCATGGTGGTAGGCCCCGGCGTGAAGACAGGCATGAACATCCGTTTGGACGACCCGCGTTCCCTGGGCGCCGACTGCTTGGCCGACTGCGTAGGCGCATTCAACCGTTACGGAGGGCCGGTTTTGGTCATCGATTTCGGCACAGCCACAACATTCAACTATGTGGATGACAAGGGCGCCATTCGCTCAGGCCTGATCGTGCCTGGCATCCGCTCGGGGGCCCAGGCCCTTGCCGGTCAGACCGCCCAGCTGCCCCAGGTGGAGATCACCCGCCCTCAGACCATCATGGCCACGGGCACCAGGACCGCCATGCAGGCCGGACTCTACTACAACTTCCTCGGCGGCTTGGAGCGAATCATCCGCCAATACCGTAGCGAAATAGGCCGGGACTTTCACGTGGTGGCCACGGGCGGCATGGGCCGTACATTCTCACAGGACACTGACCTGATCGAGGTCTACGACCCCGAGCTGATATTCACCGGCATGTACAGGATTCACCAGCTCAATGCCGATGGCCGACCACACGCTGTACCAAAGCGCCATTGACCTGCAGACTGGCCTGCTGGCCATCCCCGTCGATGCTGACCAGTGAGCCCACCAGAACCTGGCCCTCCAGCTGAACCTGCACCGGATGCCTGGTCCGGTTGAACAGAAATACGAAGCGCGTCCGATTATCCTGGCTGACTCGCTCAACTCTCAACAGATCGGAATCGCCCTGGGCCGACCTCATTTCGGCGACATCCAGGGCCTCCAGCAGGGCAGGAATAACCTTGGCCAGACCTTGGGCATCCATACGGCAACCTAGGTAGGCGGCCTTGCCATGACCCCAGTCATGAACGGTTATGGCCGGCATGCTGTCCATCCCTGTCCAGGAATCCGCCCGGTAGCTTGCCAGGACCTTGGTGCCCTTGTCCAGGTGACCGATGACATCGGCCCAGTCGTGGGCCGTAACCCCGTTGGTCAGGTCCAGATGGTCCAACAGACCGGGCGTGCCGGGAGCCATGGGTGCGAACTCCTCAACCGACAGACCCAGCAGGTCCCGAAGGGGCCCCGGATATCCGCCGGTCCAGACGCGGTCCTGCTCGTCAGCGATACCGCTGCCCCAGGTGACGATCAGCCGCCCTCCACTGTGTACATACTTGTGCAGCCGTTTGGAAAGATCGGCGTCAATGAGGTAGAGGGCCGGCAGGACCACCAGCGGATACTCCTCCCAGGTAGCCCTGACGGGCAGGACATCAGGCCGGATGGCGTTGTCCAGAAAGGCACGGTACCAGACCGGCGGCTCCTGGCCATGCCCGACCCTGTCGCTGGGTGAGGCTGTATGAGAGCTGGCCCACTGGCTTGCATAGTCGAAGACCAGGGCCACCGGAGCATTGGCCAGCGTGCTGCCGGCCAGACCAGCCTGCGAGAGCCCCTGCAGGTCCCCTCCCAGCTGACAGACATCCCGGAAGACCGCCGTGTCCTCCCCAGCATGAGGCAGCATGGCCGAGTGGAACTTTTCCGCGCCGGCCCGGGACTGCCTCCACTGGAAGTAACAGATGGCATCAGCACCGAACGCCAGATGAGCCAGGGAATCGCGCTCCAGTTGTCCGGGCTCCTTGCGGGGGTTGACCGGCCGCCAGTTGACCGCCGATGTGGACTGCTCCATAAGCCACCAGGGATGCCGGCGGGCGATGGCATCCACCAGGCTGGAGGAGTAGGCCAGCTCCTCCAGATGATCCCTGCCCGGCATCGCATAGTGGTCATTGGCCACAAAGTCCACCTGGTCGCCCCAGTCGTCGTAGTCCAGGGTAAATCCGCCGGCGCTGACCATGAAGTTGGTGGTCAAAGGTATATCCGGGGTGATCTCAGCCAGGGTGTCACGCTCGGCCATATAGAAATCCTTGAGGGCATCGGAGCTGAACCGCTCAAAGTCCAGCATGCGGCCCGGATTCTGGAAATTCCCCTGGCCGATAAAACGCGGGGGCAGAATCTGCGAGAAATCACTCAGCCTCTGTGACCAGAAATCCGTGCCCCAGGCCTGGTTGACGGCGTCGATGTCCTTGTAGCGGCGGCGGCACCAGCGCTGGAAGGCCCTCATGGCATCGTCGGAATAGTCAAAGCGATTGTGGCAACCATACTCATTGCCCACATGCCAGGCCACCAAATAGGGGTTGTCCCGGTAGTGCTCGGCCATGGCCCGGCAGAGCTTCAAAGCGTAGGAGCGGAAGATCGGCGAGGTGGGCCGCCAGTGCTGCCGGGCACCGGGCCAAACCGTGTCGCCACGCTCGTCCCTGAGCAGGACTTCGGGATAGGCCTGGGTCAGCCAGAGCGGCGGCGAGGCCGTGGCCGAGGCCAGGTTGACCCCGATGCCCGTCCGACCGAGCTTGTCGATGATCCGGTCCAACCAATCGAAGTCGAAAACACCCTCGCTGGGCTCAATGCGCGACCAAGAGAAGACCGCCAGGGCCACCACGTTGACCCCTGCCTTGGTCATCAGCCTGATGTCCTCATCCCAAACATCCTCGGGCCACTGGTCGGGGTTGTAGTCACAGCCGTACCAGAGGGACTGCTGACCCTTGAGATGCTTGGGCCATCGATAGGCCCGCCGTGTCGGTTTGCTCATGGGTAGAACCTCCTGGTCCGTCTCAATTTTCGGACGGGGATGCCTGCCGCGTCCACGTCGTCCCACGGCTCCGGGATCCCCAGACCATTATGTCCCACCAGGCTGACTGTTCAGGCCTCTCCCTGAGGTTCCAAGGGAACGGAGGAGGTGAAGATGCGCTCAACCCCGGTGAACGGGTCGGTGAACTCCAGGCGACGGGCTACCAATTGCAGTGGTCGGGAGAAGTCGTCATAGGCCCGGGTCTGGATCCGGGGATAGAGATCGTCACCCACTATGGGCAGGCCCAGAGCGTTCATGTGCACGCGAAGCTGATGGGTCTTGCCTGTCTGCGGGTAGAGCGTGTAGGTGGCAAGACATCCCCGACCCGCCGTCAGCTCAACCCTGGTAACGGCATTGACCGGTCCGCGCTCCTCCCAGGCCTGGAGAATCCCTCGGCGTTTGATCACCCTGGAGCGGCGCTCTAGCGGGAAGACCCTGGGCGGGTCCAGGTGTCGCACGGTGCCGGTCCGCGGACGAACCATGGGTCGTACCGGCGCCAGGCACTGGTAAACCTTGCACACGCGATGCTCCTGGAACAGCATCTGATAGGCCCGTCTCGCAGCCGGATCTCGCACCAGGACCAGCACACCTGCGGTGGCTCTGTCCAGCCTGTGGGCAGGTACGATGTCGGGCTCCTCGTACTGCTGGCGCATTCGAATCAGCACGGTACCCTCGTACCACATCCCCCTAGGCATGGTAGCTAGGAAGTGGGGCTTGTCGACCACAATGATGCGGCGATCCTCGTAGATGACTTTAGGCTCAAAAGGGATCTGCGGCTCCTCCAGAACGATCCGATGCCCCCGCTCCTCGGACCCGACGACCATGGACAACCTCTATTCCACAGTGACCGACTTGGCCAGGTTGCGGGGCTTGTCCACATCCAGGCCCTTGAGCCGGGCCATGTCCAGAGCGAATAGCTGCAGGGGAACCACATCCACCAGAGGGCTGAGCAGGGTCGGGCATGGCGGACGCCAAAAGACCACATCAGCATAGCGGTCGGCATCCGGATCGCCCTCCTCGGCTACGACGATGGTGAAGGCACCGCGTGCCTTGACCTCCTCGATGGCCGAGATGACCTTGTCGTGCAGCACATTGCGGCCCCGGGCGCTGGGGACGATGACCACCACAGGCTCCCCCGGCTCCACCAGGGCGATGGGCCCGTGCTTGAGCTCGCCGGCGGCGAACCCCTCGGTAAAGATGTAGGCGATCTCTTTGAGCTTGAGCGCCCCCTCCAGGGCTACCGGATAACCCACATGCCGCCCCAGAAAGAGGAAGGAACGGGCCTTGGACATGCGCTGGGCCGTCTGATTGATGACATCGGCCTGACTGTCCAGCACTTTCTGGATTTTGGCAGGCATGGCCTTGAGATTGTCGATGGTCTGGTGGATCTCGTCCCGATACATGGTTCCCTTGACCTGGGCCAGGTAGAGCCCAAGCAGGTAGGCCGCCACAATCTGAGCCAGGAAAGCCTTGGTGGAGGCCACAGCCACCTCGGGACCGGCGTGCGTGTAGAGCACAGCATCGGACTCCCTGGGGATGGTGGATCCCTGGGTGTTGCAGATGGCCAGGACCCGCGAACCCTGCTCTCGTGCGTGCCGAAGCGCCATCAGCGTGTCCATGGTCTCCCCGGACTGCGAAATGGCCACAACCAGGGTGCGCGGGGTCAGAATGGGGTCACGGTAGCGGAACTCATGGGCCAGTTCGACCTCCACCGGAATGCGAACCCAGTGCTCGATGGCGTACTTGGCCACCAGCCCTGCGTAGGAGGCTGTTCCGCAGGCCACAACGATGATCTTGTCGATCTGGCGGAAGACATCCTCGTCGATGTGGACCTCATCCAGGTCCAGGTCGCCCGACTCGTCGTACCGGCCCAGCAGGGTGTTGGAAACCGCCGCCGGATCCTCGTGGATCTCCTTGTCCATGAAGGAGTCCCACCCGCCCTTTTCGGCGGCCGATGCATCCCAGTCGATGGTATAGCGGCGGGGGTGCTCCACCGGATGCCCTTGGAAGTCGGTGACCAAGACCTGGTCCGCGCTGATGCAGACAGCCTGGTCCTGCCCCAACTCCATAGCCTGACGGGTATAGGCCACGAAGGCCGCTACATCGGAGCCCAGGTAGTTCTCTCCGTCCCCAAGGCCGACCACCAGCGGTGAATCGTGTCGGACGCCCACCACCAGATCGGGCTGCCGTGAATCCACAGCCAGGATGGTAAAAGCCCCTTTGAGCATGCGGGCCAGCCGCCTGATGGCCTCGAAGATGTCGGGCTGGCCAGTGGCATCGATAATCTCCTGGGCGATCTTGCCTAGAAGCTTGGCGGCCACCTCGGTGTCCGTGGAGGACACGAAAGTATAACCTTCGGTCTCCAAGTCCAGCCGCAGCCTGGAGGCGTTCTCGATGATCCCGTTGTGGATCAGCGCGACCTTGCCGTCACGGCTGATGTGGGGATGGGCGTTGACGTCAGTGGGTTCGCCATTGGTGGCCCAACGGGTGTGACCGATGCCCACAGTGGCCTCGGGCATGGGCTTGGCCTTCAGATCTGCAACCAGATTGCCCAGGCGCCCGGCCTTCTTGCGCACGGCCACCCGCGCCATCCCAGGGGCAGCCAGGGCCACTCCGGCCGAGTCATAACCACGGTACTCCAAGCGTTCCAGACCCTTGAGGCAGACCTCCAAGGGCCTGCCACACGCCGTCCGTACTGATCCCGCATAACCGACGATTCCGCACATGGGCCCCAGTCTAGCCATGGGAGCTCGGCCGCCGACCATCCAGAAGGCTTCTTGCCGGAATTTCTACAACCTGAACAGTGCCTGCTTCTAGAGCACGGTATGCAGGAACTCAGTGAACCGCTCGGTGCGAGGATGGTCGATGATGTCAGGGCCTCCCTGTTCCACCACGACACCCTGGTCCATGAAGACGATCTGCTCGGCCACCTCGCGGGCGAAGCCCATCTCATGGGTGACCACCACCATGGTCATACCCTGTTGAGCAACCTGCCGCATGACCCCTAGAACCTCCCCCACCAGCTCTGGATCCAGGGCTGAGGTGGGCTCGTCAAAGAGCATGATGTCAGGGTGCATGGCCAAGGCTCGTGCGATGGCCACACGCTGCTGCTGGCCGCCGGAGAGCTGAGCGGGATAGTAGTCCATCCTGTCCTCGAGCCCTACACGTTCCAGCTGGGCCTGAGCCTCCTTGCGGGCATCGGCCTTGGGAACCCTACCCACATGGACCGGCGCCTCCATGACGTTCTCCAAGGCAGTCATGTGTGGGAAGAGGTTGAAACGCTGGAAGACCATGCCGATCTTGGAGCGTTGCCTGGCAATGGCCTTATCATCCAGGGTCTGCAGCACGGGACCCTTGCCGGTGTCGACCTTCCGGTAACCGGTCAGTTCGCCGTCCACGTAGATTTCGCCGGCTGTACGGGTCTCCAACTGGTTGATCAGCCGCAACAAGGTTGACTTGCCTGAGCCGGAAGGTCCTAGAACAGCCGTTACCGTGCCGGGCATGACCTCCAGGTTGATTCCCCGCAGCACATGCTGATCGCCGAATACCTTGTGCACATTCCTGATGACGATGGCCGGATCCTTGCCGCCCTTGCCATCGTGCTCGGTCTGCCTGTCCTCGTCCATGATTCTCCTCCTGCACTCAGGCGTTCAGCCCGGCCATCATGACCTTGTTGACCTTATCGGTCTCCTGACGGGTCTGCGGGTCATCGCCATCCTTGCCGCCCTTGGCCTCTGACCCAGCCAGGGGACGCGAGTCGAAACCCTTGCCGAAGTGTTTCTCCAGCTGAGCCTGGATGACCATCAGAACGGAGGTGATGACCAGGTACCAGATGCAGGCCACAATCAACAGCGGGATGGTCTTGTAGATGCGGTTGGCAATGGCGTTGGTGGCGAACTGGAGCTCCAGGGTGAAGGGCACGGCAAGAGCCAAGGATGTGGTCTTAAGCATGCCGATGGTCTCATTACCGGTAGGCGGCACAATGATGCGCATGGCCTGAGGCAGTACAATCCGCCGCATGATCATGGACGGGGGCATGCCCAGAGCCTTGGCCGCCTCCTCCTGGCCGGGATCCACAGCCTCGATTCCGGCACGAACGATTTCGGAAAGATAGGCGGCCTCGTTCAGTCCCAAGCCCAGAACCGTAGCCACGGTGGCGTTCAGTACGGTCTTGGTGTCGATGCTCCAGAATTCAGGCCCGAAGGGGATGCCGATGGCCAGCTTAGGAATCAACACGGAAAGCAGGCCCCAGAAGACCAGCTGGGTGTACACAGGAGTGCCACGGAAGAACCAGATGAAGAACCAGCTGACCCAGCGCAGCACCGGATTGGATGACTTGCGCATGACCGCCAGGATGATGGCCAGGATTGTAGCCAGGACCATGGCGTAGACGGTCAGCAGAAGGGTCCACTTGATGCCGTCAAGGACGTGCTCGTTGAAAAGATACTTCCAGACCGTGGGCCAATCAAAATTGGGATTGGTCACCATGCCGTGGATCAGCATGGCCACGAAAATGGCTACGATGACCGCAGCCACGATAGGCCCTGGCTTGCGCACCGGCCTGGCATGTATTCTCCCGGGGATCTGAATCTGGTCCGTCCCCTTCTTGGTATGCATCTCCTGCTTCCTTCCGCACCACTGAACTTATTTCGGCTAAGCCCATTGGCTGAATCACCTGCTTATGCGCGGGTCGCCCGATGGGACGACCCGCGCCTGGCCTTGCCTTAATCAGAGACCGCAGGGTTGATCTCAGCCTTTTCGACTGCGCCGCTCTGAACGCCCCAATTCTTGAGGATCTTGACATAGATGCCGTCGTCGATCAGCTTCTGAAGAGCCGCCTGGGTGGCCTCGGCCATGCCGCTGCCCTTCTTCAGTGCGGCGCCTTGAAGGACGATGTCGGTATCCTTGCCCAGCTTCTCCAGCTGTCCATCGGTCTGCTTGATGGCATACCCGGTCACCTGGGAGTCGGCGTAGAAAACGTCGATCTTGCCGTTGACCACTGCCGTGGCGGCATCAGTTTGCTGCTTGTAAGACTGAACATCCACCGGCTTCTTGCCTTTGGCCTTGCACTCGGCCGAGATCTTGTCGGCAGCCTGCTGTTCTTCGATGGTCCCAGTCTGTACTCCGACCTTGACGCCGCAGATGTCGTCGGGATTGATCTTTGAGGGGTTGCCCTTCTTGACGGCAAAGGCCGTACCCGCCTTGAAAGTGGTGACGAAGTCGACCGACTGCATCCGCTCCTTGGTGATGGTGAAGCTGGAGATGCCAGCATCATACTTGCTGCCGATGGCTGGGATGATGGTATCGAAGGAGGCGCTGACCATCTCCCCCTTGAGCCCCATGACCTTCGCAATGGCGTTCGATAGATCCACGTCATAGCCAATGGGGGTCTTTCCATCCTCATTCATGAACTCGCCAGGCGCATATGAGGTCTCCATGCCCACGGTCAGCTTACCGTCCTTGGAAACCGACTCAGGCACCTTGGCCGCAATGGCAGGATCCTTCTTGATGCCGCTGACGTCAAAAGCCGCTGGATGTGAGCTTGTGGTGGCCTTGCCCGATGCACTACTGGTGTCCGCCTCGTCGGTGGTTCCGCAGGCCCCGATGGAGGCCAGCAGGGTGACACTCAGAGCCGCCGCCAACACCGCCTTGATCTTGCCCATGTCTTCTCCTCTTCCGGACCGCCCCGAAGCGACCCCTCATTGCCCTTGATTGACATGCACTATTATGCACACATTTGTATTTTTATGCATACAGATGAAGACTTGCTCCGTCTTTGCAAACTACATACTCTGATGTTTTGGCTCTGTAACAAGCCAAAGGCGCCACCGAGGGCTGCTTATCGACATCGGCCCCGGGCGTGTCGGATCTGCATAGAACGGGAAGCTCTCAGCAGACGACTGTCGGTTGTTATGAGACCGGGAAAATTCAGTAGATTTATCTGAAAATCAAGAAGAGACTAAACCTGAAGCTCAGCCTCGCCGGTTGCGGTAGCGCATGGCTCGTTGAGCCTCGCGGCGGTCCTGCTCCTCCCGCAGAGACTGGCGCTTGTCATACTCGCGCTTGCCTCGTGCCACGGCGATCTCCACCTTGACTCTGCCATCCTTGAAGTACATGCTCAAGGGGACGATCGTGTAGCCCTTGGCCTGAATCTGCCGCTCCAGGCGAAAGATCTGCTTGGCGTGGAGGAGCAACTTGCGCTTGCGCTTGGGTGCGTGGTTGTTCCATGTTCCATTGAGGTATTCAGGGATATTGGCGTTCTCCAACCAGACCTCGTGCCGCCTGTCAATGCTGACGAAAGACTCGGCCAAGGAGGCACGCCCCTCGCGCAGGGACTTGACCTCAGTCCCGGTCAGCGCGATGCCGGCCTCGTACCGGTCCTCGATCTGGTAGTCATGACGGGCCCTGCGGTTCTGGGCGATCATGGATGTACCGGTTTCCTTAGCCATAATATCCTCCTCTTGATCGCGCCAAGGAGGCTACCTGGCACTCCGGACAGCGATAGTAACGTTCCAAGCGGCGGACCTGGCCCGCAACGGCATCAGTAATGAATGTATTGGTAGTTGCCGGCCCCATAGACCGTCTCATAAGCGGGGAAGGATGCGAAGCCGGTACCTCCTTGGGAGATAAGCACCGATCCATCTGCATTGACCCGCTCGACCACAGCCACGTGGCCATAGGTCCAGTCCGCATTCCAGGAACCGACCCGCTGGCCACGGGCGAAGACCATGGCGGCGCCCACATGCGGAGTGTTGTTGACCAGGTAGCCCAGACTACGTGCCGTATTAGCCCAATCAGCCCCGTTTCCCATATAGGATCCCACAGGCAGGGACAGCTGCGAGCGACGGATATATGCCCAGAGCGTGCACTGACGAGCCGGATAGGCACTGCCGCCCACCGAGTTGCCGGTGGGATGACCATAGCAGAACCCCGAGCCCTCAGGGCAATTACCGGGTACCCCATAGTTCATGCCGGAAGCACCTCCACCGCCCCCGTTGCTCGGCTGAGAAGGCCGCGGAGCCGGCGCTGGTGCGGATCCGCCTCCGCCGATCTGCTGGGCGCCGCCGGCATGGGGATCAGCACCGCCGCCAGCATTGCCCGTGTTCAAGGAATCGATCATAGACTCGGTGGCCACAATATCAGCGGCCTCACGGGCCGACTGCGTGGTCAGGGCAGCCTTCTGACTTTCCAGCCGCTTGCGTGCTGCGGTTCCTTGATCCCGCAAGGCCTGCAGGCTGTCCTGCTTGGCCTGTGCCTCGGCTGCAGCCTGCTGAGCTGCCGCCTGCTGCTGGTCGGCCTTGGCCTTCAAGGTGCTGATCTGTTCCTCAATGGCTTCCAGGCGCTGCTTGCGGTTCATAGAGGAATTGAGTGTGTTGGCGGCATCATTGGCGGCGTTGGCCTCGGACCGGGTCACGGCTGCATCAGCCTGCATCTTGTCCACAAAGTCCTTGGTGCTGGAAGACTTAGTCACCACGTCCATGACCTGGGAGACCTCAGAGCCGCGGAAGCTCTTTCTTGCCATCTGTGCCACACCAGCCTTGGCGTCGTCATAGTCGATGCCTGTCTGACGGATCTTGGTCTCCAAGTCGGCTCGATCCTTCCGGGCCGCCTGCAGACGATCGTTGGTGGCCTGAACCAAGCTGTCTGCTTGCTCGGCCTGCTGCTGGGCTTCGACAGCCTTCTGCTGCGCCGCCGGAATCTGGTTGGCGGTCAAATCGTTGAGACTCAAAATTTGGTTAGCCAGTTCGTTGCTGACACCCGCCAGCTTGCTCTTCAGGGCCTCATGGTTCTGTACCTTTTGTTGATAGCTGCTCCAATCAGCCTGCGCCGGTGCGGGGGCCACTGTCAATCCCAGTATTCCTCCCCCGAACATCATGGCCAACGACCCCACCAGGCCACAGATGGCTTCCAAATGTTTCGTGCGATTCATGGTCAAGTCCTCACTATCACTCATCCATGCTAGTCATCATTATGGCAGAGCTCGTGCCCATAAGGTCGGTCGGCCCGTCGCTGCGGATCAGGTTCGCAGGTACCTCCGCAGGGAGATGGAAGAGGCCAATGCGGACAACAGCATGGCCCCTAGGATCAGCACCGGAGCCATGAGCAGGACTGTGGACTGGTCCACGTAGGGCATCCACTGGACCGTCTGAGCCAGCCAATCCGTGATGAAAAGTTTGACGATGGCGCTCAAAGCGCCGACAGCCAGAAGCGAACCCAGCAAGGATGCCACCACCCCCTCCAGGATGAAAGGCAACCTGATGGTCCAGTTGGATGCTCCCACCAGTCTCATGATCTCCGTCTCGTTTCGACGGGAGGCGGCACTCATCCTGATGGTGGTGCCGGTCAGTAGAATAGCCACAATCACCATGACCACGGCAAGGACCAAGGTGACCGCTGTGGCTCTATTGAGGATTTTGAAGACCGGGTCGAATATCTGACGCTGATCGGAGACCTCCTCCACCCCATCGCGTCCGGACAACACCTCGGAGACCACCTGGTACTTGGTCGGATCCTTGAGCTTTAGACGCAGGGAGGCCTGCATATCTGCCGCAGTCATGGTCCTTCCCTCATAAGTGCCTTCAGGGTACTGCTTGAGGAAGGTGTTCTTGAAGAAGTCCTCACGGCTCTGGTAGGTGATCTTGGCTACGGAGTCGCGCAACTCGGTATTGATGGTGTTCTCCAGCTTGACGATCTCGTCGTTGGTGGGTGCCTTGCCGGTCGCGCATGAAGCCGCCTGGCTGGTGCCATCCGGGCAGAGCCAGACCACTACCTCCACCTGGTCGTACCAGTCTCCCTTAGCTTTGCTGATCTGAGCCTGCATGAGGCCTGAGGCGCCTATGAACAGGAAAGAGATGAAGGTGACCAGCATGACCGAGAGAATCATGGACCCGTTGCGACGCAGGTTGTCCCAGGTGCTGGAAAGGATGAACCGCAGTCTCATCGTGCCGCCTTCTTCTCGTCATCTCGCTCATCCCGAGCCGATGCATCATTCTTTCGTTGGGACTTCCTTGATTGCTTGGGGGCTTCAGGCGGTGCAGGAGGTGCCGGTGGGGCCCCCATGGACTCGATACCATGATGATTCTCGCCCATTGATACCTTTTTATTGGCCCTGCTCTTATTGGAGGTCTGTTTTGAGGATTTCGCGACGTCCTGCTTCATCTGGCCTGCAGTCTGACCGGATTTGCCGGTCGATTCCGCTGGGCCGGAACCATCAGACCTCGAATGCTGATCGGGCCTCTTACTCTGTTGCCCAGAAGCAGAAGTCTTGGCATAGGAGTTCTTCATCGGTTGGCGATCTTTGGCGTTGACGTTTTTCTGAGACGCTTTTTCGCCACGATCACGATTGCGGTCATCGTCTTGGTTCTTGTCCCGATCCCGACTGTTCGAATCTCCAGTCTGCCGATCCTGGAACCTGCTTTCGGCGGTCGGCTTGGGCCGAGCAGCATCAGAATCAGGGGCAGACTTCCGGGATTTCCGGGAAGCTGTATGTTCAGCCTGGAGGTGTTTCGCAGACTCATCACGATCAGTTCCTGCCTTGTCGTGTCCTCTGTGGCCGGAACCGTCAGTTGATTGACCTGACCGATCCTGGCCGCCATGGGTCGCAGGCCTGCGGAATCGCTCATCCGAGCCAGAGTCGTTCCCTTGATCGGGCTGCCCTGCAGCCACATCTTCATGCCGATTGGAATCTTCCTGCGCGGATTCAAGACTGCCCAGACCCTTGCCCCAGGTCAGGGTGTCCTCCACCGAGGTGAAGACCTTTCCATAGCGTCCGGTTCTCCCCGAATGCATGGACTTGGCTAGACGTGCGATTCCCTCGTCGCCATACTGGCCCTGGTTGACAGCCTGTGCCGCCGCCTGGACTACCTGCTTGGCCCCCTTGGTTCCATCCGCGATGGGCCCGGTAGCCGAGTTGTTCCCATCCTGCACGACGATCTGCACCGGACGGCGCCCTGCAACTCCAGCCTCGCGTGCACGGTCCAGGGCATCACCGTCATTGGGATCCCCGATGGCGTGATGAGAGCGCGCCGCAACCTCGGCATCTGGGAAAAATCGCGAAGAATCGTAGGAACCGTGGGCTTCGTCGCGCATGATCCGACCCGTATGCAACTCCACCACCCGCTTGCGCATAGAGTTGACGATCTCCTCGTTGTGGGTGGCCATGACCACGGTGGTGCCGGTCCTGTTGATGGCATCCAAGACCTCCATGATGCCCAGGGAGGTGGTGGGATCAAGATTGCCGGTGGGCTCATCCGCCAGCAGAATTTCCGGGTTGTTTACATAAGCCCGGGCCAGAGCCACTCGCTGGGCCTCGCCGCCGGAAAGCTCGTGGGGGTAGTTGTGCTCCTTGCCAGTCAAGCCCACGGTCTTGAGCACCTGCGGCACCAGAGTCTTGATGGTGGACCGACGGGCGCCGATGACCTCCAGCGTGAAGGCCACGTTCTGCCATACGGTCTTGTTGTTGAGCAGTTTGTAATCCTGAAAAACGAAACCGATGGAGCGCCGATACCCTGGGATCTCGCGGTTGCGCAGACGTCTTAGGTCGTTGCCGGCCACACGGATCTCGCCCTCGGTAGCCTCCTCCTCACGAAGGAGCAGGCGCAGCAATGTGGTCTTGCCCGATCCGCTGGCGCCTACCAGAAAAACGAAATCCCCACGATTGACATCCAGACTGATGTCATCCAAGGCTGGGCGGGACCCCTTGGGATAGATTTTGGTCACGTCCTTGAGCGAAATCAACGCCATTGACACTCCGTTCCTCGGTATTCACCTACAGAGGCTATCAAGAAGACTGACACTACTCACTCATGAAACACCGACCAAACCGCGGCCGGAAAAAGCTCTACTTACTGGCTTCCTCCTCGCGAGCCTGGACCCGCTGCTGGTGCCGCCAACGGATGCCGGCCTCGATAAAGGCATCAATGTCACCGTCGAAAACCCCCTGGGTGTCAGAGGTCTCGTATCCGGTGCGCAGATCCTTGACCATCTGGTAGGGATGCAGCACGTAGGAACGCATCTGGTCCCCCCAGCTGGCCTTGATGTCACCGGCCAGCTCCTTCTTCTTCTTGGCTTCCTCCTCGTGCCGCAAAACCAGCAGCCGGGACTGCAGAACAGCCATGGCAGCCGCACGGTTCTGAATCTGGCTGCGCTCATCCTGCATGGTGACCACGATGTTGGTCGGCAGGTGAGTGATGCGCACGGCCGAATAGGTGGTGTTGACTCCCTGGCCCCCCGGGCCGGAGGAGCAGTAGGTGTCCACTCGGATGTCCGAGTCTGGGATGTCGATGTGGTCGGTGGGCTCCACCAGGGGGATGACTTCGACAGCAGCGAAAGAAGTCTGCCGCCTACCCTGGTTGTCAAAGGGCGAGATCCGCACCAGACGATGGGTGCCGCCCTCCACCGACAGACGGCCGTAGGCGTAGGGGGCGTCCACCTGGAAGGTGGCCGACTTAATACCGGCCTCCTCCGCGTAGGAGGTGTCCATGACCTTGGTAGAGAAACCATGCCTCTCAGCCCACCGCATGTACATTCGCAGGAGCATCTGCGCCCAGTCGGCTGCATCCACTCCGCCGGCACCCGAGCGGATAGTGACCACGGCAGCACGCTCGTCGTACTCACCGTCCAGCAGGGTCTGAATCTCCATGTCAGCCAGGTCGGACCTCAAAGAGTCGATCTCCTTGCGGGCCTCCACCAGAGTGTCCTGATCATGCTCCTCCTGGCCCAGCTCCTCAAGAGCCTGGACATCGTCCAGCCGGGAGGATGCTGACTCCAAATGCTTGAG
Source organism: Bifidobacterium sp. wkB338 (assembly GCF_003688325.1). Lineage (NCBI taxonomy): Bacteria > Bacillati > Actinomycetota > Actinomycetes > Bifidobacteriales > Bifidobacteriaceae > Bifidobacterium > Bifidobacterium sp. wkB338. The sequence continues at coordinate 20,272 of NZ_NPOR01000018.1, read as the reverse complement.
CTGAGATTGCAAGGCCGAGAGCCTACTGGTCACCTTCTGGGCGTTCTCCTGGTCGTCCCAGAGTCCAGGCGCACTGGCCTGACGCTCCAGATCAGCAATTCGCGAGCGCAGGCCCTCCGGGTCCAGCGCCTTGGAAATCATCTCGTACTTGGCCTTGGCCTGCTCCAATGCTTGAGCAAAATCCATCTCTGCCATACTGTCTCACCGCTTTCCAGACCGGCTCCACACGAGCCGACCGCTGTCTTCATTCCCATCCGCCTTTGCCTGTGACGGCCGGATTCCCGCCGACCGGACGGGCCAGGTCAAAGGCCGCTGAAGATAGCAGGGATGACAAGGCTGGCCAGCAAAGCCACGGCAATGACCAGGCAGACCGCTCTGGCCGTATTGCGGCGCCGACGCTCTCGGCGCTCACGCTCATGACTGTAGGCACTCATAGTTGATAATTTTACCTATCGGCTGGGACCTGGCTGGCGACGATCCAGACCCGACTGTCGGACGGATAGTGTCTGTTTGAACGTCGACCGGTTTATTCTGTAAGACAACTTATATCAATTGACTGCACCGCCTGAGGGAGGAACGATGAGTAAAGCACGCACCGCATGGGGTTGGGGCCTGGCCAGCCAGGACGAGCAGGGCCGGACCTTGGACGTCTGGTATCCAAAGGCCGAGATCTCGACGCCGCCGACCCCGGCGAACCGTCCCAATCACGACTTCGGTGACCAAGTCCACAACCAGCCCGACGCACGCGGCATCCGCCGGGTGCCGGTCTTCACCGTGGCCGATCTGGATGGCCCGATAGCGGATGCCGCCGATGCCTATCTGCGGCTCCATCTGCTCAGCATGCGTCTGACCCAGCCCAACAGCATGAACCTTGATGGAATCTTTGAACAGCTGACCACGGTGGTGTGGACCAACTACGGCCCCTTCGCCGTGGAGGACTTCGCCCTGCGCAGGTCAGAGGTCATGGCCGCAGCCAGCCGATCCATGCCAGGCATCCCGGTGACGCAGGTAACGGTGCTGAGCGTGGACAAGTTCCCCCGCATGGTTGATTACGTGGTTCCCGAGGGCGTCCGCATCGGCAACGCTGATCGGATTCGGCTCGGCGCCCATCTTGCGCCGGGAACGACGGTCATGCATGAGGGCTTCGTCAACTTCAACGCCGGAACCCTCGGCCACTCCATGGTCGAAGGCCGGATCTCACAGGGGGTCGTGGTCGGCGACGGTTCGGACATCGGCGGCGGAGCCTCCATCATGGGCACCTTATCCGGCGGAGGTCGCCATCGGGTCTCCATCGGTGAGCACTCGTTGCTGGGAGCCAATGCCGGCATCGGCATCTCCCTGGGCGACGACTGCGTGGTCGAAGCCGGTCTTTACGTCACCGCCGGCACCAAGATCGGTCTGGGCGACCATGTGGTCAAGGGAGCGGAACTGAGCGGACGGGATCATCTGCTCTTCATCCGCGACTCCCGCACCGGCCAGGTCAAAGCCCTGCCCCGTAAGAAGGGCATCGAGCTGAACGAGCGGCTGCACGCCAACTGAGCCCAGTCGGTCATCGGACTCAGCGCTGCTCCATGGGCAGGTAGTCGCGTGGGCCCTGCCCGGTATAGACCTGCCTGGGACGACCGATTTTCGTGTCTGGATCGTCCAGCATCTCCCTGTACTGGGCGATCCATCCGGGGATGCGCCCCAATGCGAAGAGCGTGGTGAACATCTCCGGGTCGAAGCCGATGGCGCGGTAGATAAGCCCGGTGTAGAAGTCCACGTTGGGATAGAGGTGGCGCTCGACGAAGTAGTCATCGTGCAGGGCCAGATCCTCCAGCTCCAGGGCCACGTCGAAAAGTCCTGCATCATCCGTATTTCTATTCTGGTCGGGTTCATCCATGAGCTTGTAGAGCCATTGCTTGGCTATGGCCGCGCGCGGGTCATAGGACTTATAGACCCGGTGGCCCAGACCTGCGATTTTCCGACCCTCCTTCTTGGTCTGGTCCACATAGCCTCGCACACCCAGACCGGAATCCCGTATGCTCTTCAGCTGGCGCAGCACGGCTTCGTTGGCGCCGCCGTGCAGGGGGCCTGACAGGGTATTGATGCCGGCAGCCACTGCCGAATACAGGTTGGCTCGGGCTGATCCGGCAATCCGGACCACTGAGGTGGAGCAGTTCTGCTCATGGTCGGCATGGATGATCAGAAGCTTGTCCAGGGCCTGCACCTTGAGAGGATCAGCCTGATAGGGCTGATAGGGCATGGCGAAGCTCATCCGCAGGAAGTCCTCCACATAGCCCCAGGTCCTATCCGGGTAGAGCAGGGGCTGGTCGCGGCGACGACGGTGGATCAAGGAGACGATGGTGCGCACCTTGGCCATGATGATGGCGCTGGCCTCATCCAGCTGGTCGGGATCGTCCACATCACAGGTGTCCGGATGGAAGCCGGCAAGGGCGTTGACCGCAGCAGCCAGCACACTCATGGGATGAGCCTGGCGAGGGAAGGACGAAAGCAGATGACGGAAGTCCTCCCCTACGACCGTGTGACCCAAGACATGGCTGCGGAACCGCTGGTACTGCTCGGCATCAGGCAGCTCACCGTGGGACAGCAACCAGGCTACTTCGAGAAAATTGGACTGAGCGCACAGATCCTCTATGGCATAGCCCCTGTAGCGCAGTATGGACCGCTTGCCGTCAATGAAGGTGGTTCCCGAGACGCACTGGGCCGTGGTCTGGAAGCCGGGATCCAGCGTAACCCAACCGTCGTTGCGCAGGGAGGAGACCAGAATGCCGTCGGGCCCTTCGGTGGCGCGAACCAGGGGAAGATCTACCTGTTCGGAATCGATGGACAACCGTGCTGTAGACATCACGCACCTCCTGTTAATCAACCAGTGAGGTGCCAGTGGGAGTCGACGGTCGTGCCGGATCAGGCTACCGGCACCTGTACCGGCGTGGAATTGCCGACATGCTAGCAGAAACAACCACGACTTCGATTACCGGCTTGTAACCACAAGCATGAACCCGTCACCTCCAGCCACGAGGCGCAGGTCCAAGCCAGCGCCGTCTTCATTCCCGCACCAGCCTGCGGGCACAAGGCCCGGGAGGAAAGCGCCGGTATCAAAGAAGGTCGGTATCGAAGAGGGATCCAGGAGCATCCACATCGTGGACATTCCTAAATCCCTTTTAGTCCTAATTCGACCTCGAACAACCTCTGACTCAGTCCCGGGTCGTCAGGATGACAGGCCCCTGCTCAGTGATGGCGATGGTGTGCTCGCTGTGGGCGCCGCGCGATCCGTCTGCAGAACGGAGGGTCCACCCATCCTTGGGATCCTGGTAAATCTGATCGGTGGTTGCCAGGAACCAGGGCTCAATGGCAATGACCAAACCCGGGCGCAGCTTGTAACCGTGATGAGGAGTGCCGTCGTTGGGCACATGGGGATCACCATGCATAATCCGCCCTACCCCGTGTCCGCCGAACTCCAGGTTGACGCTGTATCCGTTTTCATGGGCAACCTCACCGACTGCAGCGGAGATGTCACCTAGGCGGTTACCGGGCTGAGCCTGGGCGATGCCCGCCTTCAAGGCCTCTTCGGTAGTTCGAATCAGTCGCAGATCCTCTGGATCGGCATGCTCGCCCACCACGAAGCTGATAGCCGAATCACCCACCCAGCCGTCCACGTTGATGGCCAGATCCAGGGAGAGCAGGTCGCCATCCTTGAGGTTGTAGTCATAGGGCACTCCATGGAGAACGGCATCGTTGACGGATAGGCAGATGTAGTGCGCAAAGGGGCCGGTGCCGAAGTCAGGCGCGTAGTCCACGTAGCAGGATGTGGCTCCCTTGCGGGCGTTGATCCTGTCCTTGACGTAGTCATCCAGCTCCAGCAGGTTGACCCCGGGTTTGCTCATGGACTTGAGCTCCTTGAGGATGCTGCCGACAAACCTGCCCGCCGGCTTCATCTGTTCGATCTCCTGCTTGGTTTTGAGCTCGATCATCCTCTGCGTCCTTTCATGATTGGTGCCCGCGGGTGCCGCCCCTCAGGATCCTGCCCAAGTACTACCACTCAGTATTATCGGGTCAGTCGGACGAGTCCGGCTCTCAGTTCCGGCCGAAGGTGAAGGCCCTGATAATGGAAACGACTCCCAGCACCAGAAGAGCGCACCCGCTGAAGATGACCAGGAAGATGACGGAGCTCAGCGGGTAGATCATGACGATGATCCCGGCGATGATGGAGACGACGCCTGAGAAGATGGCCCAGCCTGAATGCGGGAGCCCCCAGGAGGCTGCCAGACTCATCACGCCCTCCATGATCCAGCTGATGCCCACAATGATGGTGACCAGCAAGGTCAGCGCTGAAGCGGATAGGGCCGTGTTCCTGACGATGACAATGCCGCCGACGGCAATCAGGGCGCCAAAGAGGACACCCAGAACCCGCCATCCACCGGGAAGTCCCTTGGACACGATGGAAGTGGCCAGACGGACCACGCCGGAGATGATGAAGTAGATGCCCAGCACCACAGTCACGGCAATCAGGGTCTTATCCGGCCTGAGCAGCAGAGCCAGGCCCAGGATGACTCCAATCACACCCATGACACCCATGATGACTCGGATGGCCCGCAAGGTTCTGAATCCTAGATCTTCGGCAATCATGGAAAATGGATCCATCCGTGGCGGGCGCCCCTGATAGCCGGGGTATTGCCCATACTGACCATAATTATTCTGGTATTGGCCGTTATTCTGCGAAGAATCCTGACCACTGTACTGATTGGGCTGACCGCCCTGCATGGGATCCGTCATACCGTCCTCTTTCATTCGCTCAGGGCGGCCAAGCGGCCGTCCTGTTACTGTCTTCCAAGTTTAAATCACCAAGGGGGCAATCGCGGCTTTTCCCCTTTGGCGATGGTTCGCCGGTCCGCTGATTGCCGGCAACCCAGGGCTTGGCATGTCATCAAAGATGGCTAGGCTTGTGGCATGGCACAATCTACTGAACCCAAGACCTCCTCCGGACTTGATCCGGCCTCCTTCTCCTCGGTCATTCGGCCGCAGGACGATCTCTTTCGTTTTGTCAACGGTCCCTGGATCGACACCTACAGTCTGCCCGAGGACCGCTCCCGGTTCGGCTCCTTCGACAAGCTTGCCGAGGATGCCGAAGCACAGATCCGTGAAATCCTCGAGGACCCGGAATCCCCGGCAGTCAAATCAGCCCTGCTCTACCGCAGCTTCCTGGATACTGATGCCATAGAAGCCGCGGGAATGGAACCCATCCGCCCAGACCTGCAGGCCATTGACGCTGTGTCCGGCAAAAAGGCGCTGACCAGCCTGCTGGGCCGGCTCAACCCCACTGGCGGACCTGATCTGTTCGGCATCGCCATCTATGGCGATCCGGGCAACGCTGGCGTCAACGTGGCTCATATGGAACAGGCCGGGTTGGGACTTCCCGACGAAGCCTACTACCGGGAGAAGAGCTACGCTCCGGTCCGTCAGTCCTACACCGACATGGTGGCCTCCCTGCTCAGGATCTCCGGCTACGCCGATGACCAGGAGGCTGCCCACAGACAGGCGGAGTCTTTCCTTGATGTCGAGACGCGCATAGCGGCACGCCACTGGGACAACGTGTCGACCCGAGACGAAGATCGCACCTATAATCCCACCACCCTGGCCGACCTGGAGTCTACACTCGCCGATTTCGATCTGCACACCTGGATCGAGTCCTGGCAGAATGCATATGCAGCCAGTCCTGTCGCCAATCTGCAACCGGTCGATCTGAGCTCAGCCCTGTCCAGGACCATAGTGCACGAACCCTCCTTCCTGCAGGGTTTGAACGAGCTTTGGAAAACCAGCGATTTGGAGGATCTCAAACTCTGGGCCCGCGTGCACACCCTGATCGAGTGGGCAGGCCTGCTCAGCAGCGACTTCGATCAGGCCAGGTTCGACTTCTATGGCAAGGTTCTTTCAGGCACGACCAAGATGCGTGACCGCTGGAAGCGGGCTGTCTCCCTGGTCAATGGCATTTGCGGCGAGGAGGTCGGACGCGAATATGTACGCCGGCACTTCCCTGCCTCCAGCAAGGCCCGCATGGAGGCCCTGGTCTCAGACCTGATCGATGCCTATCGGGTCTCCATCACCTCCAGCGACTGGCTGGGAGAACAGACCAAGGTCAAGGCTCTGGCCAAGCTGGACAAATTCTCGCCCAAGATCGGCTACACCGAGCACTGGCGCGACTATACGGCCCTGGCTGTGGACGAAAAGCTGGGTCTGGTCGACAACGTGCGGCAGGCCAACCTCTACGAGTCCGGCTACCAGTTCTGCAAGGCCGGTCAGCCTGTGGACAAGGAAGAGTGGCTGATGAATCCTCAGACGGTCAACGCCTACTACGAGCCCACCCTGAACGTCATCGTCTTCCCCGCAGCCATCCTGCAGCCGCCTTTCTTCGACCCAGACGCCGACGACGCCGTCAACTACGGAGGCATCGGGTCGGTCATCGGCCACGAAATCGGCCACGGATTCGACGACCAGGGCTCCAAGTACGACGGTGACGGACGTCTGCAGGACTGGTGGACCCCGCAGGACCGCGAAAACTTCGAACAACGGACCAAAGCACTCATTGAGCAGTACAACGGATTTGTCCCCCAGCAACTTGCCGAGAAGTACGCCGACAAGCCCGAGCAAGCACCTCATGTCAATGGAGCGTTGACCATTGGCGAGAACATCGGGGACCTGGGAGGCGTCAACATCGCCATCAAGGCCTATGCCATCTCCTTGCAGAAGAAGGAGGGCGGCACAGCCGAGACAGACGATGCTGCCATGGACCAGGCGCTAGCCTCGGCTCCAGTCATGGACGGCTACACTGGCCTGCAACGGTTCTTCCTGTCTTATGCCTCCATATGGAGGACCAAGAACAGGGATCAGCTGGCCGAACAGTATCTGCAGATCGATCCCCACTCCCCTGCTGAATTCCGCACAAACGGCATCGTCAGGAACGTGGATCGCTTCTATCAGGCCTTCGGAGTCACCGCCGACGACGGCATGTGGCTGGAACCCGACGCACGAGTCAAGATCTGGTAAACCTGTTCTGATTAAAACCGTTGGTTGACGGTTTTAATCAGCCTACTGTTCAAGGCGGGAGGCCGACGAAAATCAGTCGGTCTCCCGCTTTCGTTTTGCTAGGCCGAAACAACCTGTGCTCATTCGGCATCGGAAGCCTTCACCGATGTCTCCTTGGCTGCAGATGACGCAGATGATGCAGAGACAGATGCAGTTTCGGACGATAAAGACGATGGCGGCGTGGTCCAAGGGTCCGGACCGTCAGCTCCCTCATCAATAGGCGCGGTATCCGATCGGGTCCTGGTGAAGGTATCCTGCCCCCGGGCTAGGTCGTGACCGATGCCATCTGCCACCAAAACCAGACTGCTGTGCGGTTGGCCATCGCTGATCCACTCCTCCGTCACCAAAGATCCCGTCACCATGACCGGATCGCCCTTATGCAGACAGGCCAGGGCATTGACCGCCAGAGTCCTGAAAGCTTTGACAGTAAGCCAAGTAGTGGATTTTCGTTTCCACACTCCAGCCGCAGCATCGTAATGGGCCGGAGTAGAGCCCAGCCTGAAGGAGCAGACAGCCGTAGACCCCGGCTGTCCCAGACGCGTTGGTTGGGTCCCCATAAAGCCGAAGACAGTCGTTTTTATTTCGTTGATGGCCATACCGAAACCTCTCTGTTGATGTTATGAATCCGACGCTGTAAATCTGCCAGTCGATTCCTGGATTCCTGATTTTGCAGCGGCGAGGCCATTCGACGGAGAATCCCCGACCAGAGCGCGGATAATCGGAGCGGGGGAAGGGACTGGCCCCGGCCAGGAACCCTCCGTCGAACGGTGAGTCCATCCTGCCTCCGCCCACGTCCACGTACACGACCTGCAGACCATTGTGGTCGAACGAACTCGGACTGATTCAGATTGTGGACAAACCAACCTTCTTCCATAAAAACTTGAGACAGGTCTCTTGTCAGTAATACCTATCTCATCAGGTAAAGTGGAGTGGATTTACCCATAATTATGAAAATCGAGAACAGAGGAAAACTTGATAACGAAAAATGAACGGCTCGGATGCAGGTAGACGTCAATGGCGATAATGCCTCGACGACTCATAATTGCTGATTGTTCAAGGAGAGAGGTGGACACAACATGATTACAGGAGCGATTGCGGGCGTAGTAGCGATAGTGGGATGAGTAGCAGGGATAGCGGCAGTTGCCATACCCGTTACATTGTTGATTCGGTACTTCAGGAAGAACAGAACACAGCATACATGAATCCAGACAATATCCTATGGGCGGCACTGGCTTTTAATTCCTATGACTTCATCACCGACAATGGGTGGCTGCCTGCGCTATAAAACAAGCCGCCACCCATTATCTTGTTCCCGGCCGCTTTCAGCGATACCGATCCGATTACCTTATGAACACTCCAGATGGACAATCACAACCAGTCACTATCCGTCAGGAACACACGACTGTACAAAAAGAATGAGAGACTCAAGACTCAGGCAACTCCTTTCCGAACCGGAGAAGGCAGCAGCATCCCCGAACAGTCACTAGGTGTGAATCATTCTGGCCGAGGCTGACGCGCAGGCCTGAAGACAAGGCCGCAAGATCGACGAGAGGAACCAGGTGAGCTACGTTCGAAGATGGCATTCACCCGGGTATCTCGATTGAGGCCTGATTTACCAATGCTTTCTGTGCTGATGCCGAAGGACACATCAGCGGAACCCATAACTGGATCCGCAATGTCCCTTCACAGCCCAGGACCATCGAGCATTGGTCCTGGGCTAAACTGTGAAAGCAGATACATCGGCACGGTTTGGAAGGACCCGCAGTCATGGTTCACACGCTGGTCAGTTGGAACATCGATTCGCTCAACGCCGCCCTGCTGGGCAAGAGCAGCCGCAGCGCCCTCTCCCTGAAGGTGGTGGAAACCATTCGGGATCTGGACCCCGATGTCGTAGCCATCCAGGAAACCAAACTCAACGGCGATCAGAAGAAATCGGCGGGTATCCTTAAGGCACTCATGCGCTACTTTCCCGATTATCAGGAGGTGGACCGCCGTTCCGCGGCCCCGGCCCGCACAGGCTACGCAGGCACGCTCATGCTCTACCGCAAGAGCCTGCCAGAGCCTACCGTGACCCGCCCCCGCATCGGCGCTCCCGACACCATGGATGACGAGGGCCGCATGCTCACTCTGGAGTTCCCGGACTGCTTCGTCACCACGGTCTACACTCCCAATTCCGGATCGGGACTGGTAAGGCTCAAGCCGCGCGGCGTCTGGGATGATTGCTACCGTCGCTACCTGCAGGAACTGGATGCCCGCAAGCCGGTCCTGGCCTGTGGCGACTTCAACGTGGCCCACGAGGAGATCGACATCGCCAACCCGGCATCCAACCACCATTCCGCCGGCTTCACTGATCAGGAACGTGAGAAGTTCGGCCTTCTGCTGGATGCAGGCTTCACCGACACCTTCCGAAAAATTCATGGCGATGCCGCCGGCTTCTACGACGATCACCGCAGCGTCTACACCTGGTTCGCACAGCGTGCCCCAAAGAGCAAGATCAACAACTCCGGCTGGCGCATCGACTACTGGCTGACCTCCAACCGGATCGCTGACCAAGTCAGCACCAGCGAACCCGTGGACACAGGCGAGCGCCAGGATCATCTGCCCATTCTGCTGCGCATCTGACTGGATAGATACCCGAACCCAAACCGATACAACCAAAAGGGTGGGGCCTTGGTCGCGTGCATCTTGACGCGGCCTAGGCCCCACCCCTCTACGTTGGTTGCGAATAAGCAACTATGAGCATGGCATAACCTACTGCAAGGCCGTAATCCGATCCACGATCACCTGATCGGCCTGATCAGCAGGAACAGCTTGCACATCCGAGCCATCGCGGTTGCGAATCTCAATAGTGCCGTTGGCGATGGTGTCGCGACCAGCAATAGCGACCAGGGGGACCCCGATTAGCTCGGCATCCTTGAACTTGACCCCGGGAGATACCTTGGGCCGGTCGTCGTAGATGACCTCAACGCCGCGGTCCTCCAGGTCGGTGACCAGCTTCTCAGCGGCATCGAAGGCCTCCTGCTTCTTGCCGGTGGCCACCACATGGACCGCGGCAGGAGCGACAGCCTTGGGCCAAGCCAGACCTTTATCATCGTGATGCATCTCAGCGATGCAAGCCAGTACACGGGAAATGCCAATGCCATAGCAGCCCATCCAGACCGGCACAGCCTTGCCGTTGCGGTCCAGGACCTTCAGCCCCAATGCGTCAGAGTATTTCAGCCCAAGCTGGAAGACCTGTCCGATCTCCACGCCACGCTCGAAACTGAGCGGCCCGGAACCATCAGGACTCATATCCCCGTGACGCACCTCGGCGGCTTCCACTACTCCGTCAGCTTGGAAGTCACGCCCATAAACCGCATTGGCCAGATGCACACCTTCAGAATCAGCCCCGGTCACCCAGGCAGATCCAGGTGCCACGTGGGCATCGAGGAAGTAGCGGATATGAGAAGCGGACTCAGTATCCGAACGCTGAGGGCCCAGAACACGGGGGCCAATATATCCCTTGACCAACTCGGGATGGGCCGCCAGGTCAGTTTCATTGGCCTCTTCAATCTCGGCCGGAGCGAACTGGGCCTCCAACCGCTTCATGTCCACCTGACGGTCACCCGGCAGGCCGACGGCCACCAGTTCCCGCCAGCCCTCTGGATGGTCATCATCTGCAGGATGCTTGACAGCCACAATCAGGTTCTTCAGAGTATCGGCAGCGGTCCAGTCCCGGCCGTCCTCGCGAGGATGCAGCTGGTTGAACCGATCCACCAGGGTATCGATGGTGGTCGAGTCGGGAGTATTCAGCTCCTGCATAACTGGGGTCTCAGCATAGTCGACGGGATCAGGACGCGGGGTGGTCAGCGCCTCCACATTCCACGCCTTCCCCGAGGGCGCCAGGGCAAAGGTGTCCTCGCCTATAGGCAGCGGAGCCAGGAATTCCTCGGACTCAGATCCCCCCATGGGTCCGGAGACCGCATGGACGATTACGTAGTTGACACCCAGACGCTTGAAAATTCGCTCATAGGCGCCGCGTTCATCCTGGTAGGCCTTCTTCAGCCCCTCCTTGTCCACAGTGAAGGAGTAAGCGTCCTTCATGATGAACTCGCGACCCCTGATCAGCCCGGCACGGGGACGGAACTCGTCGCGGTACTTGGTCTGAATCTGGTAGAGGACAACCGGCAGGTCCTTGTATGAGGAGTACATGTCCTTGACCAAAAGGGTGAACATCTCCTCATGGGTGGGAGCCAGCAGGTAATCAGCGCCGTGCCTGTCCTGGAGGCGGAAGAGATTCTCACCGTACTCCTCCCAGCGGTGGGTGGCCTCGTAGGGCTCGCGAGGCAACAGGGCCGGGAAGTGGACCTCCTGGGCGCCAATGCCGTCGATCTCCTCCCTAACCACGGCCTGGACCTTGTCGAGGACTTTCAGACCCAGTGGCAGCCAGGTGAAGATGCCCGGGGCCACCTTGCGAACGTATCCTGCCCGCTGCAGGAGTTTGGCCGAGTCCACATCGGCGTCGGCCGGATCCTCCCTGAGGGTCCGCAAAAAGAGGGTTGACATGCGCATGGCTTTGGTTCTCATACCTCCTAAAGATATGCGCGCAAAGGGACAAGCAACCATAAAGGACGCCTTATGACGATTTGTTGAAAGCAAGCCAGAAACCCCTATGATTACGGACGCTTTCACAGAGAAAGTCACTATGGCCGCATACGGCCGCTCGACAACGTCGAGGACTAGCGGTGGGTTGACTCGCGCTCACCACTAGCAGGTGGAAGCTCTTGAAAACCAACATTATTCATCGCGCCAATCATACGTAGTTCTGGCGGCCACGCCCGGATCATCACTTGAGATCAATCATGACGCTGCAGAACACCGCGATTGCATCTTCTTTGAACATTTCCGAACACCGTTCATGCGCCTTGCCAGGCACATCAATTTGACTCAAGCGGTTATGTAATGTACGTTTGATTTAACTTTGAAGTAAAGATTCAACTTTTATTAGTTTGGTTCAATGGTGAATTATAAAGTAGATGTTTCCCTCTCGCACGTGTCTTTCTCCTACGGCCGTAAACAGGCGCTGTCGGATGTGTCCTTGAGCTTCGGCAACGGCGTATTCGGGCTCTTGGGTCCCAATGGTGCCGGCAAAACAACCCTGATGAATATTGTGACCACCTTGTCGCATCCTTCCTCGGGCAGTGTAAGGATAGCCAGGGCGAATGTGCTGACAAGCGCTGGACGACGTCGGGCCAGGAGCCGGATCGGATATTTGCCGCAATCGTTCGAGTTGATGAATGCTTCCAGCCTGATGCGCAATGTACGGTACGCCGCATGGGCGCGCGGTCTGTCATGGAAGGCGTCCTGTGATGCAGCGGTGTGGGCCCTGGAGCAGGTGGAATTGTCCGGGGAAGCTCGCCGCCCGGTGCGCAGCCTGTCCGGTGGCATGCGTCAACGTGCGGGCATCGCGTGCGCAATTGTGGCCCGTCCCGACGTGCTTGTCTTGGACGAGCCAACCGTCGGCCTCGATCCAGTGCAACGTATTGAGGTGCGTAAATTCCTCGACGCATATGCGGACAGCCACACAGTGCTGGTGAGCACGCATTTGGTCGAGGATCTGGCCGCAATCGCCGACCGCGTGCTGGTGCTCGACCACGGGCGTCTGCTCCTGGACGGGCGCATGGATGATCTCGCTGCCTTGGCCGATTCTGAGGACTCAATGGCATCGCCTTGGGAATCCGGTTATCGACGGCTGCTGACGGGATCCGAACACCTGCCATCCGACCAGGGTGAGGTCTCATGATGGCCCGTCTGCTCAATCCCTTGTCACCTGTGAGCTCGCTGGTGTTCTTTCTGTCAATGATGGCGTATCCGGCCGCATTATCGGTGCGCAACTACGGAGTCGGCCAATCAGATGCGTCCCCGTGGGCACTGACAGATGCGGCCTTGCAGTTCGACCTGACCTGGATGCATCTGGTGACGGATGTAATCGCCTGCATGTTCGGCGCATGGAGCGCCTGGAAAGCGTGTTCCCCGCGGTCCATGGTCGCGCCGCCCTGGATCGGGGGCCCGTCTGTCCGCAGGTATGGCGTGCCTGTCCTCAAAGGTGCCGCATTGGGTTCCCTGGCCTATGCGGCAGGTTGTCTTCCCGCCATCGTCCAGACACTGCGGTTCACAGGCGGGTCGGTTCCCGTGGGGGCCTTGCTCATGGGTATGGCAGTGCCGGCGGCCATGTTCGCCCTCGGCTATGCGCTCGGGGCCATCATGGGCAGCCGCTGGTCCCTGGTGCCGGCCACGCTTTTGCCTGCCGCCCTGTGTTGGGGCAGCTTAGTGCTGCTGATGCCGCGCATACCCAAGGGTGACGTGTTTCCCCGAGCCTGGGGGTCGCCGCTGGCCGTGGTGATGCCGATGATGGACACGGGCATCGGTGCCGAGCCGGGACTCAGTATTAACCTTTCAGCGGTGACAGTGCGCTGGATCTTGGTCGCAGTAGTGCTGGCCGCATCCATAGCGGCATGCGTGCTGACCACACACCAGTGGCGGCCCGGCCTGTCATGGATAGTCGCCCCATTGGCTGTGCTTCTTTTAGTTCCGACTGCTGCCGGGGGCCTGGTAGCCATGTCCGGCCCGGCGGAATGGCAACGGTCCGCTCCGTTCACCCCGGTGTGCAAAAGCATAGACGGCGTGCCGCTGTCAGTGTGCTCCCACCCGGATGATGGCGCCCACCTGAGACGCTACATGCGGTATATGCGGTCGGTCGCCTCATGGTTCCCCAGAGACAGTGTGGAAAGCAGCTCGGGTCTTGTGCTTTTGCTGGGCAACGCCTTTACGCCTACGTCCCACGGCCAGGCGTGGAATCTCACCGGCCAAGGCCTGGCCGAACTGGAGCACTTGGGCGGCAAGAAGATACAGATAATGACCGACACAGTCACCGAACGCACTGGACGATACAGCGACCTAGCTGATGTCACAGAGGCCATCGTGAAGGAATTTATTCATGCCGACTGCGCGGCTACTGCACTTAAAAACGTGTATAAACAACGGACATTGGATGATGGTGCCAGCGTGTCCGCCTTCATGCTGGAGCAGTTGCCCCAGCGCATGAGAGAGACCGTCTACGAGTCGATGGGCAGCAGAGGAAGCGGGGCATCCGGGATGGGAAGCGCCCGAGGCCCTGCCGCCGATCTGCTCAACGATGCCACTAATGAAGAGTTCCATGCCTATGTGCGTCGCAACCTCTCTGGGCTCGAACGCTGCGCCATCACGCCGTCCGATGTCATCAATAATCTGGGGAAGAACCACTGATGGGCGGCCGGCATCGACGTGGTACCTTGAAAGGCGGAATCCCGGTCGGATGGTTGGCTGGGCGACGCCCATGGGCGGCTTTGGCATTTGTCGTGCTGGCTGTGACCGTGCCCTTCCTGCTTGCCACCGCCTCCGCTTCCGCTACCGGCGGGGAGATCTATGCCCGGCCAGCCTATTATGGGTACGTCTGCGTTCCTGATCCACATGCAGCGGTATTCAACAGCGCCGTGCATACCCAATGCCCACAAGGCAAAAGCGCCGTGCCCAGTATGGTGCCCATGGCCGAACTGGCCTACGCAGCGTTCAGCGCATGCGCCTTGGTCATGCTTGCCCCGCTTATGCCCACCTGGGAGCGCCTGAACCTGGCACGCGTCCGTTGGCGAGCCCTGGCCGCAGGTACAGGCGTGCTGATGCTGCCGTTTCTTCTCAGCGTTCTCTTTACCATACCGAACTCCCACGGCAGCCCAACCAGCGTGCAGTCGCTGCTCAGGCTGGCTGCCTGCAATGGCCTGGTCGACGCGTCCTTGGTCATGCTCGGCATCGCATTGCTTGGTCGTTTCTACGGGCTTGGCCTGGGCGTAGGACTGGCAGTGATCAATATCGCCAGCCAAGGTATGCAGGTAGGCATGGGAATGACGCTCCGTCTATACCCCGAGGACATCAAACCGCCCGTTCCTGGACAGGGGACTTGGCCGGCGATTGCAGCGGTCTTGACAGTCTTCGCCGTCTTACTCTGGACGGTCACCGGAGGACGGGGAATGATCTTGGACAAGAAATAAAGCGCCAGCACAGCTGCTTGTGAGATGTGTGAGACCCTACCGACTTTAACGGCGCAGGAGTTTGTCCGAGTCCACCTAGCTGTCAACAGGACCTACATATATGACCAGCACAACCGAAACCGAAGCCAAATGGCGCATACAGGAAAAGGTCAGTAAATTCGCAACCTGACATCTCTCAAGCCCTACCCTCCCCTTACGGACAGCCAAGATATGATGGTTGTATATCGAACAGGTTTTCTGATTTACAAGGACAAGGCGGGCACCTATGTCATCAGAGCCAGGTGTGACCATCCAGACCTTTACCAACCTTGACGCAGAGCACATGACACTCCTCCTGGAGGCCGATCCTTCAGAACCGATAATCCGTGACGTTTTCACCCATTCCTGTGCTTTTGAAATCCGAGTGGGACAAGCTCTGGCTGGTGTCATGCTGCTTGTCAGACCAAACACGGATACCTTGGAAATCGCCAATATCAGTGTGGGCCGTGCTTATCGCCGACAGGGACTTGGAAGCAGATTAATAGACCGAGCCAAGATGGAGACCGTCAGGCTGGGTCTGAGAAGATTGGAAGTAGGCACCGGATCCACCAGTTTTGAGGCCCTTTGCTTCTACCAAACATGCGGGTTTCGCATGGACCGCATTGAACGGGATTATTTTGTAGACCGCTACCAGCAGCCCATTGTCGAGAACGGAATCACCCTGAGAGACATGGTCCGTCTGTCATGGTGCCTCTAGCGACCCGGATGACTACACCGGGCCAAGACCGGTAAGGGCGACCAATCAGAAAAGTTCGTCCTGGCTGAATTCGTCTTCTGGTTCCTGACCGACGGCGCGCTTGGTGAAGGACTCAGGACCCTCATCCTTTAGACGGGCGCAGGCCGCCTTGGACTCGGCCCTCAATCCCGCATCCAGAACGACGGCATCGGGAGAGACCAGGAAGGCATGCTCATTGATGCCCGTCAGGTAGAGCCCATCCAGGCTTTCCACACGGGAGAGGGCCACGTAGCCCATCCCCGGCGCGAAGGTCCGTCTCAGGTCCATGACCGCCCTGTCCAAGGTCATCCCCTGGGACTTGTGGATGGTGATCCCCCAGGCACAGCGAAGAGGCACCTGGTTGACGGCGGCCAAGACGGTGTCCCCATCCATGGTCTCCCAGGCGGCCGGCTTCATGGTGACTATGTTGCCGTTCTGGAAGGAGACGATCGGCCATCCCCCCTTGGCCGAGTTGGTGAATCCGCTGACTGTACCAATAGAGCCGTTGACATATTGATGGTCCTGGTCGTTGCGCAGGGCCATTACTGCGGCTCCGGTCTTCAGGGCCAGATCCTCGGGGGCCAGCATGTTCTTCTTCAGCCGCTCCACCAGTCTGGCCTCGCCTCGGGATGTGGCCTGGTAATGGTGGGCCTCTTCGTTGATGGCGGCCAGGCGCTGGTCATTGAGCGTGTCTGCCTGCTTGTTGACCGGGAAGAGGTGGACTGCCACCTGACCGGGTGCGGGCACTGCGCCGACGCGGGAGGCCAGGACCTCATGGTCCTCCTGGGTGACGCCGCCCTCCCTGATGTCAGTAAGGACAGTCAACAGCTGGCCATCGTCCTGGCGATGCTGCTCGGTCAGGTAACAGATGATCGGGTCCAGGTCCTGCCAGACCAGTGATTCGGTGACGAACCCGTCCGGGTCCTTGCCGGCCTGGGCATAGCGTTCCCGTGCTGCCTGGAATTCAGGGCTGGGCAGTATTCCTGCAGCTCGGTTGGATCGAGTCACCGGTGGCAGCTGGAAGAAGTCCCCGGAAAGAACCACTTGGATCCCTCCGAATGGTTCGGGGCTGTGACGAACCGCCCGGCAGGCCTGGTCCACCATGTCGAAGAGCCAGGCATGCATCATGGAGACCTCATCGATGACCAGGATGTCGGTGCCTTCTATCTGTCTACGACGGCGGGTCTTGATCCGCTTCAAGAGTGATTCGGTCATGCAGGTGGCGATTCCCACACCGCTCCAGGAATGGATGGTCTGGCCGTTGATGTGCGTGGCGGCGATGCCGGTCGAGGCCGTCACCGCCACAACCGCCCCGGCCTGACGAGCCTGGGCGACGAACTCATTGAGCACAAAGGTCTTGCCTGACCCGGGGGCGCCTGTGATGAAGGCATTGGCCCCCGCACTCAATATGGTCAAGGCTTCGGATTGCTGCATGCCTCCATGGTGCCACGTCAGAGGTACATGGCTACGCCTGTCAGTAGTCGGTCTTCTCAGGCTTGTTGGCATCCTCTACCGGATCGCCGGACTCTTCGTAATGGCGCAGAAGGCTGGTCTGCTCGATCTGTTCCGCTCCGGCTTTGGACTGCGCCCCGTCAGGTCCGGGAGCCGGAAGGAAGAACATGGAGCGGTAGTAGCGCAGTTCGTCCATGGACTCGATGATGTCGGCCAGAGCCCTGTGGCCGCCATGCTTGGCTGGCTTGTTCTTGTAGACGTCCGGGTACCAGCGGCGGGACAGCTCCTTGAGGGTGCTCACGTCGATGACCCGGTAATGCAGAAGAGCCATAAGGTCGGGCATGTACCGGTCAAGGAACTTCTTGTCGGAGCCCACTGAGTTGCCTGCCAGATGGGCTTTGCCGTTCTTGGGCAGGAAGGGCTTGACGTACTCGATCACCTGGCGCTGGGCGTCCTCCAGGTCCAGACCGGTCTTCATCTCCTCAATCAGACCGGAGGAGGTGTGCATCTTCCTGACGAAGTCCCCCATATGGTCCAGGGCCGCCTGGGAGGGCTTGATGACCAGGTCGATGCCCTTGTCCAGGACCTTCATGTTGAAGTCGGTAGGAACCACGGAGACCTCGCACAGCTCGTCATGGAAAATATCCAGACCGGTCATCTCGCAGTCTATCCAGATCATGCGGGATTCTTCTGCAGTGAAGGTCAGATCATTCTTGTCGCTCATCTGTACGCCTTTCAGATCCGGGTCGCGCACCGGATCGCTCCTTCCGCCGCCTCGGGCGGAACATTACAAGATACCGCCAGCACGTGACTGGCGGAGGGTTCGCCAGGCCGTCCGACCGGACCATGACTGACTTGAGATATGCAATCGGCGCAGGTCCTGATGAGATCCTGCGCCAATCACCTGCCTACGTAGGCTCAGTTGTGGAAGCCTGAGTAGTTGGGAGCTTCCTTGGTCATGACGATGTCATGGGGGTGCGATTCACGCAGACCGGCATCGGTGATCCGAATGAACCGGCCCTTGCGCTGCAGCTCGGGAATGGTGCGGGCACCGGTGTAGAACATGGTCTGATGCAGGCCGCCGACCAGCTCGTAGAGCACATAGTTGAGCGGACCACGGTAGGGCACCTCGCCCTCGACACCTTCGGGCACCACCTTGTCGGAGCTGGTGACGTCAGCCTGGAAGTAGCGGTCCTTGGAGTAGCTCTTCTTGCCGCGCGGGGCCATGGCGCCCAGCGAGCCCATGCCCCGGTAGACCTTGTACTGCTTGCCATGCAGGAGGACCTTCTCGCCAGGGGCCTCCTCAGTGCCTGCCAGCAGACCGCCCAGCATGACCGAATCGGCCCCGGCCACGATGGCCTTGGCAATGTCTCCCGAGTAATGGATTCCACCGTCGGCCACCAGAGGAATCCCGGCAGGCCGGCAGGCCAGGGCGGCATCGTAAACGGCAGTCAGCTGGGGCACACCCACGCCAGCCACCACGCGGGTAGTGCAGATGGAGCCAGGGCCCACACCGACCTTGACCGCGTCAACACCGGCATCGATCAGAGCCTGAGCACCCTCGCGGGTGGCCACGTTGCCGCCAATCACATCCACATGGTCGAAGGCATGATCAGCCTTGATCCTGCGGATCATGTCCAGCATGAGCTTGGCGTGACCATGGGCGGTGTCCACGACCAGAATGTCGACCCCGGCATCGGCCAGGGCGGTGATGCGTTGCCAGGCATCGCCGAAGAAGCCCACGGCGGCAGCCACACGCAGACGGCCGCGCTCATCCTTGGTGGCCTCGGGGTACTGCTCGGTCTTGACGAAGTCCTTGACGGTGATCAGCCCGGTCAGTTTGCCCTCATCATCAACAAGGGGAAGCTTCTCCACCTTGTATTTGGCCAGAAGCTGGTGGGCGTCTTCCTTGGTGATGTTGGACGGACCGGTGATCAGGTGGTCCTTGGTCATGATGTCGCTGACCTTGAGCCGGTCGAAGTCAGCGGGATTGACGAAGCGCATGTCGCGGTTGGTGATGATGCCCACCAGCCGCTGCCGACGATCCACCACGGGCAGACCGGAGACCTTGTAGGTGGAGCAGAGCTTGTCCAGGTCGGTCAGTGTGGCATCTGGAGTTACCGTCAGGGGGTCGGAGATCATGCCAGATTCGGACCGCTTGACAATGTCGACCTGATTGGCCTGATCTTCGATGCTGAGGTTGCGGTGGAGGACGCCGATGCCGCCGTTACGGGCCATGGCCACAGCCATGGTGGCCTCAGTGACGGTGTCCATGGCAGCCGAAAGGACCGGGGACTTCATGGTGATGTTCCGAGTCAGCCGGGTGGTGGTGTCTACTTCGGAGGGGATGACATCGGATTCGTTGGGTAGCAGGAGGACGTCGTCATAGGCCAGACCGATTTTCTGGAAGGCGTCGGGGAGTTGAGTGTAGGAGGAGGGTTCGCTTTGTGGGTTTTCCATAGCCATAGCACCATGCTACAAGTGCTTCTTGACCGTTAACGGAACGGTACCGTGTCCGTACTATTTCATCCAGTGATTCAGGGGCTATAGGAACTAAACGCGTTGTTTATGTTGGGGGTTTGGCCTTGTGGCTGTAAGCGTGTTGGGTGGTTGTTAATAGGTCGGGTTGTTAATAGGGGTCTTGCAGGGGTGCCCGTTCCTGTTCGATCGGGGAATGAGAACCAGATCGAAGAGGGCCAGGCATTGCCCCATATGCCATGGGCGGATGCGCAAGCATGGGCGCAACAGATCAGGCACGCAGCGCTGGATGTGTCCGTCCTGCTCGATCACGTCCACCGCGCGCAGGCAGGACCGGGCCCGCGCCGCGCAGTTGAGGGAGTTCCTGGACCGGCTGCTGACGGGCAGGACCCGGGAACAGATGGGGGCCATGGGCGCCAGGGCCTGGCGTAAACGGGTCGGC
>NZ_NPOR01000010.1:0-21409 GCF_003688325.1 Bifidobacterium sp. wkB338 | reverse complement strand
GCTTCTCGTTGCATTCGTGCAGACAGCATGTATGCAATAAACTTTGTATCGCCCGTGACATCTTCCAAGCTAATAAAATCCTGACTAGTACACGTTTCGCGATCCAAAAGCGCAACTTTTCCAACGCCAACACGAAGAACTACAGCGATTGAACCGGGCTTTACTTTTTTCGTAGCCGAATTTGCAACAGCTCCCTCTGTGATAAATCGCGTTCTACGAACTGTTGTGATGTTGTCGACATCCAAATCGGAAGATGAAATCCAAGAAATATCACCGTTGTAATTGCCGGTATTGCTAGTTGATGGCGTACCGCCACCAATCATTCGACTGCACAATTCGACAGATGTTCTCTCTTCCCAATCGGGAAACTCAGACCCGTCGTCAGCTTTGAACCTGACCTCTTGGCTGAACAGCTTCTGCATCACGCCCTTCTTGCGCTGTTCCCATGCGTCCACCTCGGCCTGCTGTACCACGATGACGTTGTCGACGGTCGAGAGCATGTCGGCAATCTTGCGCTGCTCGATAATGGACGATGGCATGCGATAAGTCAGCTCTTTAAATCTTGTTGCAGGAATACCTTTAATGGAAGTCCCTTGGGTTCGAACGGCTTCTCGTTGCATTCGTGCAGACAGCATGTATGCAATAAACTTTGTATCGCCCGTGACATCTTCCAAGCTAATAAAATCCTGACTAGTACACGTTTCGCGATCCAAAAGCGCAACTTTTCCAACGCCAACACGAAGAACTACAGCGATTGAACCGGGCTTTACTTTTTTCGTAGCCGAATTTGCAACAGCTCCCTCTGTGATAAATCGCGTTCTACGAACTGTTGTGATGTTGTCGACATCCAAATCGGAAGATGAAATCCAAGAAATATCACCGTTGTAATTGCCGGTATTGCTAGTTGATGGCGTACCGCCACCAATCATTCGACTGCACAATTCGACAGATGTTCTCTCTTCCCAATCGGGAAACTCAGACCCGTCGTCAGCTTTGAACCTGACCTCTTGGCTGAACAGCTTCTGCATCACGCCCTTCTTGCGCTGTTCCCATGCGTCCACCTCGGCCTGCTGTACCACGATGACGTTGTCGACGGTCGAGAGCATGTCGGCAATCTTGCGCTGCTCGATAATGGACGATGGCATGCGATAAGTCAGCTCTTTAAATCTTGTTGCAGGAATACCTTTAATGGAAGTCCCTTGGGTTCGAACGGCTTCTCGTTGCATTCGTGCAGACAGCATGTATGCAATAAACTTTGTATCGCCCGTGACATCTTCCAAGCTAATAAAATCCTGACTAGTACACGTTTCGCGATCCAAAAGCGCAACTTTTCCAACGCCAACACGAAGAACTACAGCGATTGAACCGGGCTTTACTTTTTTCGTAGCCGAATTTGCAACAGCTCCCTCTGTGATAAATCGCGTTCTACGAACTGTTGTGATGTTGTCGACATCCAAATCGGAAGATGAAATCCAAGAAATATCACCGTTGTAATTGCCGGTATTGCTAGTTGATGGCGTACCGCCACCAATCATTCGACTGCACAATTCGACAGATGTTCTCTCTTCCCAATCGGGAAACTCAGACCCGTCGTCAGCTTTGAACCTCAGCCCAGGCATCCTCATACTCATGCCTCCTTTTCCTGCAGTACCAGATGGATATACATTTCGAATACTGCCAGCAGGAACAAATCCTCCATCGTACTTATGGCTTCTTCCGCATATGCTCCCGGTGCGCCGTAGTCTTTGCTCGAATCGTCATCCTTGCTGCCGTAAATCGCGATGTACTGCGCGAGAACCGTTGCAAACTGGCATGCCTCTATCTCTGGCGTTCCCTTGAAGCCGTACTTGTATTCAAGGACGGAAATGGGCTGTTCGGGACCTTCGCCAAGGAACGATTCGCTCAAAACGTCCGTGATACAGCTCTCGTAGGATGAGGTGCCATCGGAGTTGACGGCGAACGGACTGGCCGCATATGGCGAACGATAATTGATTCGTTCGATTGGAATTTTCTCGCCACCATAACGTTCGAGGCTGCGCAGCACGTACTTGCCGCCGTCATAGAACGGAGACTCATCCCCGGGAAAACGTACGCGCAAAATGCCCGTCACAGCTTCGATGCACCGCTCAAAGAGCTTCTTTTCCTCCGTGACACGTAAATCCAGCTCGCAGTATTCGAGGACACGATTCTGGACTTCGAGCGTCATGCAGCAAAACTCTCGGTACATCTCACGCGAATAGTAGTGCAGGTCGTTATGCATCGCCGCCATCGCACACAAGGGAATCAAGCCACGGTCTGCATAATGCTTCGATATAAAGGAAACCGCCCGCGACTTTACCTCCTCGGCGTGGCGTCGCTCGTCACGCTCGTCCTGACGCCGCTCGAATTTTGCCATGCGCCCGCTTTGCCACAACTGCAGGCCCGCAATCACAATGGCCACGACAAGGGAAATTGACGCGCAAATTATGCTTATCCAATCCGAACAGGTCAATTACGCCTCTTTTCTCATAGCCCCAGCTGGCGCAGCATCGAATCTGCTTTGTCGACGGCGGCCTTCTTCTCGCTCTCGATACGCTTGATGTCATCTCGTACGGCCTCGAGATCGACGGGCTCCTCTTCCTCGTACGTATCCACGTAACGCGGGATGTTGAGGTTCCAGTCGTTCGCCTCGATCTCGGCCATATCCGCCACGTGGGCGAACTTCTCGATGTCTTCGCGCGTCGTGTAGGCGTTCACGATCTTCTTGATGTGCTCGTCCTCAAGCGTGTTCTGGTTCTTGCCGGGCGTGAACTCCTTGCTCGCGTCGATGAACAGCACGTTGCCGCTGTTGCCGTTGCGCTTGGATTTCAGCACCAGCAGGCACACGGGGATGCTCGTGCCGTGGAACAGGTTCGGCGCGAGGCCGATCACGGCGTCGAGACGGTTCAGGTCGCGAACAATGTACTTGCGGATGACCGCCTCGGCACCTCCGCGGAACAGCACGCCATGGGGCAGCAGGACGGCCACGCGCCCGTCGTCATCGTCCATGTGATAAATCATGTGCTCGACGAAGGCGTAGTCGGCGTGGGACTTGGGCGGCAGCTTCCCCGCGCCCGAATACCTCGGGTCATCCAGCAAGGCGGGGTTGCCGTCGTACTTCAGCGAGTACGGCGGGTTGCAGACCTGCACCGTCATCTTCACGTCGCCGTACTTGTCCTCACGCAGCGTATCGCCCTTGTAGATGTCGAAGTTCTGGTAATCCACGCCGTGCATCAGCATGTTCATGCGCGCGAGGTTGTACGTGGTGGCGTTGTTCTCTTGCCCGTAGAAGTGCCCAACGCGTCCCGTTGTGAGGTGCTTCTGCACCTCGAGTAGCATGGACGCCGAGCCGCACGTGCAGTCGCCCACCGTCTTCGCCTCGTCCAAGCCGACAGTCGCTAACGTTGCCACCAGCTTCGACGGTCCCGTTGGCGTGAAGAACTCGCCGCTCTTCTTGCCGGCGTCCGAGGCGAACAGCCCGATGAGGATCATGTATGCCGTGCCCAGCACGTCGAACTGCGAATCAGACAGCTTGAAATCGATTTCGCTGATCTTCACGATGACCTTCGCGATGAGCGCCGTGCGGTCAGCCACGGTATCGCCCAGATCGGGGTCCTGCAGCTTCATATCGTTGAACAGGCCAAAGAACGCCGCCTCGGACGCCTGGCCCATCGTGGAGCCCGTCAGCTCGTTCACCGCGCGCTCGTAATCCTCAACGCTGAACTTGTCGGCGTCGTTCTCGGGGCGGACGATTTTGCGGACCAACTCGCGGAAAAGGTTCCCGGGCTTGATGATGTAGCCCAGATGCTCGATGGACCACTGCTCGACGATAGGGCGGTAGTCCGCATCGGCGAACGCTTGCTCGTAGCTCAGGCCGTCCTCCTTCAGGATTTCCTTCATGTACTCCTCGGTGCGTTCCGACAGGTAGCTATAGAAAATCGTCCCTAGGATGTAGTTACGGAACTTGGTGGAATCCATGTTTCCACGCAAATCGTTCGCGATGGCCCAGAGCTTCTGGGACAGCTCGTTCGCCTGCGCCTGATACTTTGTGGAATCAATCATCCCGCTTACTCTCCCTCCGCTCTATAGCGGTTGTAGGTGTCGATGACGAACCCCTTGATGACATTCGTCATCGTCGTGATTTCCAGAAGTCTTAAATGATATGCGGCCAGCTTCTTGCGGACGGCCTCCTCAGAGAAGTTCCCGTCGAAGGTGTACTCCGAGAAGATGTCCTGTACGTCCTTCGCCTCAAGATCGTGTTCATGGGCGAACGTCTCGATTTCGGCCTTGAGGCTCTCACACTCGAACTGCTCGTAAGCCTGTTGAACGTCGGCGTCTTCCGGCAAGTCGTAGAAGCGCGTTCGGATGAACGCCTCCATGATGTCCTTCTTCGCGCGTAGGGCGTCGTTGTCCGAACGCTCGATCTCCCGCATGACAAGGTCGATGTCGCGATTGAGGTTCGCTTCGCTTTTACGGGCTTTGTGGGCCGACTTCAGCAAGCTCAGGATGTACATCACGTTGATGCGGTCGGTGCGGACCAGCTCCACGTCGAAATCTACGTCGACAGGCACGGGGACCTTCGGGTTGCGTTTCTTCGACTCGTCGTAATAATACAAATACCAGCTTTTGAAGCCCTCGTATTCCTCCTCGCCAAGAGCCACGGCTAAATCCGCCCATTCGAACTTGCTGAACGTCTTCAGCGTCGCTAGCGTGCCCGAAAGCGAGCGGAACGCGAGGATGAACTGGCGGATCTCGTCCTCGCTTTGAAGCTGCCCCGCGTCGTCCACGGTCTGTGCGATCTTGCGGAGGACGGGCACCTGATTCATCCACTTGTTCATGTAATACTCATAGCTTTCGAGCAGATACTCGTTCGGGTCACCATCGCCGGAGAACAGCCGCAGGGCATCGTCCTGCGCACGCTTGATATTGCGATAGGAAACAATCTGTCCGAACTGCTTCGTCACCTTGTCAACTCGGTTTGTACGACTGTACGCCTGTACCAGCGTGTGCCAGATGAGGTTCTTGTCCAAATAAAGAGTGTTCAACGGCTTCGCGTCGAATCCCGTCAGCATCATATTGACCACCAGCAGGATGTCTACCTGCGGCAGATCCTTCTGCTTCATGCGGCGCGTGATGTCCTTGCGGTATGCATCGAAGGAATCCAGCCCGAATGCCGTGCCGAACATCGCGTTGTAGTCATTCATGCAGCGCTCCAGCAACTCCTGCGAGTGCTCGTCGCCGCCCTCGTCCATGTCGCCGTTGGGTTGATACGTGAAGATGGCGGCCACGCGATATCGCTTGTCGTCGTCTCTCATCTCATTCAGCGACTTGAAAGCGTCGTAGTACTTGCCCAGCGTCTTGATGGTGTCCACCGCGAACAGCGCCGTGTACACGTCCTTGCCCTGCGGGTGGGCATGCTGCTCGTGATGCTCAAAGATGTCCTCGGCCACCAAGCGGATACGCTCGTCGTTGTGATACAGCGACTCTAAATCTAAGTTGTGGCGCCGGCAATAATCAGGGTCGCTCAGCTGCTCGGGATCGATGCCATTCGCGGCAACATGCTTGGCGAAAATCGTACGCTGGTACTCGACCGAGAAGCGCAACACGTTTCCGTCCGCAATCGCGTCTTTAATCATGTAGCGATGCAGACAGGCATCCAACTTGGGCCCAGCGTAGAACACATCCGCGGTCGTCTTGCCATCCCTGCCGCGATTTGCCTCGAAAATGGGCGTGCCCGTAAAGCCGATATAGTTCGCATTGTTGAAATGGCGCTTGATGTCTCCGTGCATCTTACCAAACTGGCTGCGATGGCACTCGTCGATGATAAACACAACCTTCTTGTCACGGTACGAATCCATCAGCGACTCATATCGGTTGTTTTTGACGGCGTTCGCCATCTTCTGAATCGTCGTCACAATGAGCTTGTGGTCGTCCTGCTTCAGCTGCCTGACCAGTACGGCGGTGGAATCGGAGCCGTCCACGCAGTCTTTCTCAAACGAGTTGTACTCGTCCACGGTCTGGTCGTCGAGATCCTTACGGTCAATCAGGAAGATGACCTTGTCCACCCTCGGCTCGTCACGCAGAAGCTGAGCTAGCTTAAACGAAGTCAGCGTTTTGCCCGAGCCTGTGCATGCAAAGACATAGCCGTTCTTGTTGGAATCCAGCACGCGGCGCTTCGCGGCCTTCACCGCGTAAATCTGATACGGGCGCATGACCATCAGGATAGGTTCAGTGGTCTTGATGACCATGTATTTGTCGAGCATCTCCGTAAGCGTCGAGCGACGCAGGAACTCTGTCGTAAACTCGTCCAACTTATTTATTCGCGTATTCTTGTCGTCCGTCCAGAAGAACACGAGGCTCTTCAGAATCGGGTTATAGGAGCCGCCGTCCATCTCGTTCTCATTGCAGAAGTACTTTGTCTGCACGGAATTCGACACCACGAACAGCTGTAAATAATGAAACAGCCCCTTGAACGAGAACTTGCGATAGCGGTTAATCTGGTTAATAGCCTCGTTGATTTCGACGCCGGGGCGCTTCAGCTCGATTTGCACTGTCGGCAAGCCGTTGATGAGAATCGTCACGTCGTAGCGGTTCTTATAGACGACATCGCCCTTGTGCGCCTTGTCCATCGTTACCTGATGCGTCACCTGATAGATGTTCCGATCGATGTCGGAGCTGAAGAAATCCAGATACACGGTCTTCCCGTTATCCAGCGTCAGTACGTACTTGTCGCGAATGATTTTTGCGGACTCGTAGACGGTGTGGTTGTTGACATGAATCATCACGCGTCCGAACTCAGCATCTGAGAACGTTGCCTCGCCCTTCGCTTCAGTCAGCTTCTCGGCATTGAACGCCGCGAGCTGCTTGCGAAAATTCGCCACGACGTCGTCATAGTTATGCATCTGAACAAACCCATAACCGATCTTCTCGAGCTTGCCGATGAACAGATTCTCGGCATCGTATTCGGAGACATGTACCATCTGTTTGTTTCCCTCCCTGCTTACCACTCGTGGTTCGTGATGTACTCGTCAGCTGCCAGACAGAAGAACGCGCTTGGGCTCAGCCCGTGGGCCTTCGCGGCAGCTGTCAGGCGCTCCTTGTTGCTTCTCGTTATGGGCACCAGTGATTGTGGCACGCGTTTCGCACGCTGTGGTTCCAGCGAACGCGTCGAGCATGGCCGCTATATTCTGCTTCTTGGACATATGCAGCCTCCTCTTTACCGCTTTGCATTAGATACTCATTATCTAACAATTAACTAATGAGTATCCCATCTCAGTCTTGTCCTACTTCAGTTTTATCCGCTCGAACGGCAGACCGACGGGCATTCTCGCCTTGGCACACGTCGTACGTACGGTCCCTGGCTGCGTGGCCATGGCCGTCAACGGCGACGGTGGAGCGTTTGAACTCCCGTGCCTGCGGTGTTTCAGACTGCGGCAGCATTACGATGTTGCGCGCCTATGGGCTGGGAATGGCTTAAAATGGAAAATTCAGGCCTTTTAGGCTATAAAAAAGAAATAGAAGTGCCTACAACATTGCGCTTTCTAATCTAGAAATAATCCCCAATTCGTTCCTGAAGAAGAACAGTCCGACGCTTCCTATTTTGTGGAGCTAGCCGGATTCGAACCGGCGACCCTCTGCTTGCAAAGCAGATGCGCTACCAGCTGCGCCATAGCCCCGTAAATGTGAAAAGAACTTCAACCACACAAGAATGCGTGGGCCTGGGAGGACTTGAACCTCCGACCTCATCCTTATCAGGGATGCGCTCTAACCAGCTGAGCTACAGGCCCATGCCGTGTGACCGAAGAATCACACAAATGGATAGCTTACCATAGTGTCCCCTCAAGTCAATCTCGGCGGCGTCGCGTCGCGTCTTGGCGGAAGAATGGTGGTCATGAGGCGGAAACGGCGTGCGGAACCAGTCCGGTCGGAGCGGCTGGAGGTCGGTGGCGAGACCGTTCTGGTCATCAGGAAACGGATCGCCAACGTCTATTTGCGGGTCAAGCCGCCTGACGGCCATCTGGAAGTGACGGCACCTCTGGCCTTGAGCGATGACCAGATTCGCGCCTTTATCGACGGCAAGCACCGCTGGATCGCAACCACTAGAGATCGTCTGGCCCGCTCACGCGAGGTATACGCCCAAACCGGAGCCGATGGTCAGCTGTCGCCGGACCGATCCGAGGCCGAAGCTAAGAGGATTCTCCAGGAGAGGCTGCCGACTCTGCTTGATCGCTGGGTCCCCGTGGTGGGTCGCCGACCTGAGCGCATCAGTCTGCGGAAGATGAAAACTCGCTGGGGCTCTTGCACTCCCGCCACTGGCGGCATCCGGCTTAATACCGACCTTGCTTGGCTGGATTCTGACCTGTTGGAGTATGTGTTGGTTCACGAGCTGACCCACCTCTACGAGCACGGCCACGGTCCCGGCTTCCGCGCGCGGATGGATCGCTATATGCCCGACTGGATCGAGCGCCGTCGTCGGCTCAATCGCTATCTGGCTTTGTGACCCCAGAAGCTTAGACAGCTGAAGCTATGGCTTTCGGAGCCATGAACTCCGTGTAATTCTTGAACTCTATGCGATTGTTGAGCTTGTGAACTGCCAGCTTGTAAATTGTGAACCTGGAGCATCGTCTGTGCTGATGATTTCCGAATCCTAACCCTCGCCAGGCCATCTGGTATGAAGCTGGATTGGTTTTGATGCGTCCTGTCTATCCTGATCTACCTGACTATACGGCCTGATTCAGCCCGATCTGACTTTGATCTATTTTGACTCAACTAATCTGCCTTTATTTCGTTCCGACCCTGCTCAAGGCTGGTTTAATGCGCCACATTTGTCATCGAAGACCGAAGAGAGTCTGCCACAGCCCATGCTGGTGCGCTAGCGTTAAAGAAGAAGGGCGATCCTGCAGCAGCTAGGCAGGCTCCCTGCGAACCGGAAGCAAGCGTGGAGTCAATCCGGGGGAATAGATCATGAAGGAGCGGATGAGATGACGGAATCCAAGAAAACAATCAAGCGTGCCGTGGTGACCGGCGCCTCCAGCGGCATCGGCCAGGCCAGTGCTCGGGCCTTGGTGGACAAAGGCTGGAAGGTGGTCGGTCTGGCCCGGCGCGAGGACAATCTCAAGGCCCTCGCCGACCAGCTGGGTCAGAACTTCACCTATGAGGTCTGCGATGTGACCGACGAGGACTCCACGCAGGCGGCCGTCGATGCCGTGCTCAAGGGTGGGCCGGTCAAGGCTCTGGTCAACTGCGCCGGTGCAGCCTTCGGCAAGGACCCGGTGGCTACCTCCAGCTTGGACGATTGGCGCGGCATGTATGAGCTGAACGTCATAGGCACCTTGCGGGTCATCCAGAAGCTGCTCCCGGCCCTGAAAGAGTCGGAGGGCACGGTTCTGGTCATCTCCTCCACTGCAGGCATCGAGCCTTACGAGGGCGGCGGCGGATACTGCGCTTCCAAGGCGGCGGAACGAGTCATGGCCCGTATTCTGAGGCTGGAGCTGATTGGCCAGCCAGTGCGCGTGGTCGACATCGCTCCGGGCCTTGTCCACACCGACGAGTTCTCCCTGAAGCGGTTCGGCGGAGATAGCGACCGGGCCGATGCGGTCTACGCCGGGGTGCCCGACCCGCTGACCGCCGACGACATTGCTGGATGCGTCACCTGGGCCCTGGAGCAACCCGACACTGTGGACATCGACCAAATCGTGGTCCGTCCCCGCGCTGAGGGCTCCTACACCAAGCTCTACCGTCGCAGCTGAGCCTGGTAAGGGATCGATTCTGTCAAAACTGATTCTGTCAAAACCGAGTTTGGCAGGTTGGTTCTGACAGGAACCGGTTCTTGCAGAGGTGAGCCTTGGCAGCTAAGCCTATGTGTGCCTGGCGGAACGTAGTCGACCGGGGATAGTGCCCGCGGCCACGACGAGCACGGACAGGACCGACCCTGCCAGCACGCCCAGTAGGGCTGACTCCAGATGCGGGGAACCAGCGAAGGCCAAGTTGGCGATCAGGAAGGACATGGTGAAGCCGATTCCGCAGAGCTGGCAGAGGCCAACCATGTTTCCGGTCGTGGAGCCGGCAGGCCGTTGCAGCCCCAGATGACTTGCCAGGATCACCATGGTCATGATTCCCACGGGTTTGCCCAAGGCCAGACCCAGTGTGGCCCCCCAAAAGACCCGGTCAGTCAGCAGTCCGGGTCCCAGCTGATCCAGGGAGATGGACAGCGAGAAGAAGGCGAACACGGGCAGGACCACCAGAGCACTCAAGGGTGTCAGCAGGCGATCCAACTGTTCAGCAGGAGATGATGCCTGGACGTGGCTCGGCCCAATCCCAGTTGTTTTGGTCCCAGCTGGATTGGTTCCGGTCAATTCTGGTCCGGTCGACCTGGTGACAGGGGTCAAGAGACCCATTGCCACTCCCGCCAGCACCGGGTGGATTCCAGCCTTGAAGAGGCCGTACCACGCCAGCAGACCGCCGGCAAGGGCACCCAGCAGGAACAGCGGCATCAAGGGTCGCCAAATCTGAGCGGAACAGCTCGCTGCCCGGACCAGGAGCGCCCAGGCCACAAGGCCAACGAGGCAGGCAAGCAGCCTGCTCGGTTGTCCCAAGCTGGAGTAGCCCAGGGCGATCAGCAGGACACCAATCAGATCGTCGAAGATGGCCAGGGTCATCAAAAAGGCCTGCAGGGCGGGTCCGGCCTTGGGCAGGAGCAGTTGCAGAGCCGCCAGGGAGAAAGCTACATCGGTGGCCGTTGGGACAGCCCAGCCGCGCAACCCGGCCGGGGAGCCCAGGTTGAACAGGCAGTAGATCAGGATCGGAACGGCCACACCGCCCAGAGCGGCCAGCATGGGTAGCAGGACCTGCCTGTGGTCGCGCAGAGTGCCCGTGGCAGCCTCCTGGCGCAGGTCAAGACCCATGGTCAGGAAGAATATGGTCAGCAGCCCGTCCTGTATCCAGTCCTTGAGGGACAGGTTCAGTCCACCGGGCAGGTCCAGAGGAATCCAAGCGGAAAGAGCGTTCAGCCCCGGCCTGGTCTCTGGCAGATTGGCCAGGATCAGCCCGGCCAAGGCGCAGGCCATCATAAATAGCCCGGTGACCCGGTCGTTTTCAGCCAGCGAAGACAAGGCGGTGAAGAAGTTTGAAAGATGGAGTCGTTTGTGCCGATCCCTGTCAGATCCGCTCTGCCCACGCTGAGGACTTGATGGTTGGGCGTTCGATGGCTTGGAATCCGATTGTCCGGAATTCAGTTGGGGGTCTGAGGGTTGGAGGTCCGACCGCCTTGGATTGAACAGTTTAGGATTCCGCTGCGAATTCGAATCGTCGCAATCCTGACGATGCGAATTGACTTGGAATGTTGGGAATGTAGGCGTGGGCGGCATGATGCTCCTGGTCGGGCGGGTAGGGTTCGGTTTTCCGTGGCCGACCAGTCTTCCCGGCGTGAGGCAGCGCCCGGCTGTCTCCCAAGTGCCAATTCTATCTTGAATTCCTGCAGTCTATCTCGGTCAGAGAAAATGCCGGCGGCCCCGCACCTTCACGATGTAGGGTCGCCGGCATACCGCCTATCGGGGGCGGCGATGAGCTCTCAGAGCTCAGTAACTCAGTAACTCAGAACAGGTGGCTGCGCATGAACCACTGGAAGTGCTCCAGCTCCTGCACATGGTCCTGCACGATGTTGGAGCTGATGACGTCCAGGTCGTCCAGCTCCTTGATGGCCTCGCGGTCGCGCTTGATGAAGGTGGTGTAGTAGGTATCCAGGGCCTTCAGGTAGTCCAGGGCATCCTGGCGGCCGGTCATGGTGATGCCATCCCAGTCGCGGTTCTTCATGATGTCGTCGGGCCGTCCGGCGGGGGAACCGCCCAGGGTGGCGATGCGCTCTGCGGTCTCGTCGGCCATGTTCAGCACCGAGTCAACCTCGGGGTCCATCATCTCGTGGATGCCGATGAATTCCTTGCCCTTCATGTTCCAATGGGCGTGCTTGAGGATCAGGGCAGTCTCCTGTTCCTGGCTCAGACGGCTCTGCAGGATGGCGATGACCTTCTCGCTGGTCGCTTCGTCGAGTCCCGGTACGGTAAAGTTCAATGCCATAATCGCTCCTTAAATATGAAATTATGCCTGCGGTCGGGTCAGCCCGACCTTGTATCTCCAGACTAGAGGAAAAAGCAAGGAAACGCTTGGATTTTGCGGGAATCAACCAGTGAAATCATTCACGGACCATCGGCTACGCTGACAGTCATTTTTCCTTGACTGGCGTGAGGGCGGTCACCGGCTGACTGCCAGCCGAGCACTGGCTGGATGATAGTAGGGATTCGGTTAGACGATAGCTAGGCTCTGGTCGCAGTATCGTCTCGGCCCGCCTTGGATTGTCGTCTTCCTTCCTGGCTTCGACCAACCTCGGTCAGGTTAGAGCCGGCAAAGCTATCCTTGGTCAAGTCAGTCTCGCTCAGATTAGATCCGGTCCGGTTATCCTCGGTCCGCTCCTGCTTCGGAATTCGACCTGTCTTCATCTTTCCTGTCGTCATCCTCGTCGGCCTGGTCCTTGGCCTCCTGCCGGCGCCTGACCTCGATGGTCTCGATGCGCCGCCCGTCCACCTTGGTCACCACCATGTCATACCCGTCGTCGGAGTGGATTACGTCGCCCACCTGTCCCATGCGCCCGGTCTGGGCCAGGAAGTAGCCGGCCAGGGTCTCGTAGGGGCCATCCTCCAGCTCGATCCCGGTCAGGTCGGCGAAGTCCTCGATGGTCATGCCGCCGTCGACCGTGGCCACCCCGTTGACGAAGGCGGTCGCCTGGGGATGGGCAGGGTTCTGCTCCTCGGGCAGGTCGTACTCGTCGCGGATATCGCCCACCAGCTCCTCGGTCATGTCCTCCAGGGTGACGATGCCGTCGGTGCCCCCGTACTCGTCGATGACCACGGCCAGGTGGATGCCCTTCTTGCGCAGCTTCTCCAGGCTGGGCAGGAGCTTGGAGGTGCCGGGCAGCGCGATGCCGGGCCGGGTCACGTCGGCCACGGTCTTGGCCTGGGGATTGCGCACGTCCATCAGGTCTCGCACGTGGACGAAGCCCAGCACGTCGTCAAAGTCGCGTCCGGTCACCGGGTAGCGCGAGTAGGGCTCGTCGTGCACGAATTCGACCGCCTCCTGCAGCGGCATGTCCCCGGCGATGAAGACCACGTCGGCCCTGGGGCGCATGACCTCGGCCACACTGGTCTCGGAGGCATCGAAGACATCGCCCAGGATCATCCGCTCGTCCTTGCTCAGGTTGGTGTTGGAGGAGACTAGCATCCGCAGCTCGTCGTCGCTGACCTCGGTGTCGGTCTGCTGGGGGTCGAAGCCCAGGATGCGCACAATGAGGTCGGTGTTCTTGCCGATCAGCCAGATCAGCGGCCTGCACAGGGTGGTGAAGACGTCGATGGCCGGAACGACGGCCCTGGCGATGGCCTCGGTGCGCTGCATGGCGATCCGCTTGGGCACCAACTCGGAGATGACGATGGAGCAATAGGAGATGATCAGAGTCAGAATCACCGTGGTCAGGGTGCTGGCCAGACCCTCGTGCACGCCCCACCCGGTCAGGACGGGCACCACGTAGGGGGCAATGGATGATGCGCCGAAGGAGGCCGAGAGGAAGCCCGTCAGCGTCACGCCGATCTGCACGGCGGAAAGAAAGGTATTGGGGTCGCGGGCGATGCGGGCCACCCGGGCGCCGCGCGCGTCCTGCTGCTCCATCTGCTCCAGCTGTGAGCCTCGCAGGGAGACCAGAGCCAGTTCAGTCCCCGAGAAGACGGAACCGAGCAGGAGGAAGAAGAGAATGAGCAGGATGTTCAGCCATAATGCCATGCCTCCAATGCTAGGGTATGGACGCCCCATGTGCCCTATGTCACACCTCAGCGGCGAACCTCCGTCTTCCCCATACAGCGCTTCCTGACTAGCATGAAATACGGAGATAGGTTCGGCTTCAAGCCGACGTTTCCAATGCTCCCGAAAGGATTTTTTTCATGTCACAGCTTCAGCACGAATTGACTGAGTTCACCACGCAGGCCTACCAGGACAACAAGACCTTCCCGGTCTCCAAGAAGGATCTGCTGGGCCACTGGTCCCTGCTCTTCTTCTACCCTGCGGACTTCAGCTTCGTCTGCCCCACCGAGCTGGAGGATCTGGCCAGCAAGTACGAGGACTTCAAGAAGATCGGCTGCGAGATCTACTCCGTCTCCTGCGACACCGAGTTCGTTCACAAGGCCTGGCACGAGGCCAACGACAAGATCGCCAAGGTCCAGTACCCCATGCTGGCCGATCCGACCGCAACCCTGGCCAAGGACCTGCAGACCTACAACGAGGCCGAGGGCAAGGCTGAGCGTGGTGACTTCATTCTGACCCCTGAGGGCAAGGTCGTGGCCTACGAGGTCATCTCCTCCAACGTGGGACGTAACGCCGACGAGCTGCTGCGCCGCGTCCAGGCCTCCCAGTTCGTCTATGAGCACGGCGATCAGGTCTGCCCTGCCAAGTGGGAGCCCGGTGAGGACACCATCGAGCCCAGCCTGGATCTGGTCGGCCAGCTCTGATCCGCAGCTGCCAACATCGGGAACTCGCCGATCGGAAGCGACCAGGGCGGGTTCCCTTTTCTGTATTTACGATCAGTATCCAAAACAACACATCCGTGCATTCCTTCGGAAGAGGCATTCATGACGGAAGACAAGAATCTTTATGACGTGGTCGTCATCGGCGGCGGCCCTGCAGGCCTGAGCGCAGGACTCTACCTGGCTCGGGCGCGGTATCGCACCCTGATTCTGGAGAAGGACGACTTCGGCGGCCAGATCACCATCACGGCCGACGTGGTCAACTACCCGGGCGTGGCCAGCACCGACGGCCGCAAGCTGACCGAGACCATGCGCCAGCAGGCCCAGAACTTCGGAGCCGAGTTCATGAGCGCCGAGGCCACAGGCATCGAGGCCCAGGGCGACATCAAGGTGGTCCACACCTCCCGGGGCGACCTGCGCACCTTCGGCATCCTGATCGCCACCGGCGCCAGCCCCCGCAAGATCGGCTTCCAGGGCGAGCAGGAGTACGCGGGCCGCGGCGTGGCCTACTGCGCCACCTGCGATGGCGAGTTTTTCACCGGGCGCGAGGTCCTGGTGGTCGGCGGCGGGTTCGCGGCAGCCGAGGAGTCGGTCTTCCTGACCAAGTACGCCACCAAGGTGACCCTGCTGGTGCGTGAGGAGGACTTCACCTGCGATGCCGCCGTCGCTGACGAGGCCCGGAACAACGACAAGATCGAGATCCACTACTCCACCGAGCTCAAGGGGGTCTCTGCTGGCCCCGGCGGACTGGTCGAGGCCACCATCCTGGACCGGAAGAGCGGGCAGACCACTACCTGGAAGCCCCAGGACGGCGGCACCTTCGGCGTCTTCGTCTTCGCTGGCTACGTGCCCCAGACCGGAATGCTCAAGGGCGTGGTGGATCTGGACGACCACGGTTACGTGCTGACCCACGACTACTTGGAGACCTCGGTGCCGGGCATCTACGCCGCCGGGGATCTGCGGGTCAAGAACCTGCGCCAGGTCATCACCGCCACCGCCGATGGGGCTGTGGCCGCCGTGGAGCTGGAGCGTTACGCCTCCAACATGTCTGACAAGACCGGACTGGTGCCGCCGCGTCCCGAGGATTCCCCCTATGCCCGTTCTGAGCGGCAGGCCGAGAATTCCGCACTGGCCTCGGGAACCTCGCCCGCGCCTGTGGCCCAGGAGCACGACCAGGCCCCGGCCAAGACCTCCGGCTTCTTCGGACCGGACATCCGCAAGCAGCTGGACATGGTCTTCGGCAAGATGACCGGAAAGCTGGAGCTGGCCCTGGATCTGGACGGCAGCCAGGTCTCCAAGGAGCTGGAGGCCTTCGTGGACGAGCTGGTCGGGCTCTCCGACGGCAAGCTGACCTCCAGGGTCGACTCCCGCACGGACGAGGACGGCAAGGACTATGATCCCGCCGGCGACCTGCCCGATGCCCGACCCAGCGTGCGCATCTGCCGGCTGGACGACCAGGGCGTCTCCCAGCCGACCGGACTGGCCTTCCATGGCGTGCCCAGCGGCCACGAGTTCAACTCCTTCGTTCTGGCCCTCTACAACGCGGCAGGTCCCGGCCAGCAGGTGGATCAGCCCACCTCGGACCGTATCGATGCCATCAAGGACCAGGTGGATGTGATGATGCTGGTCTCCCTGACCTGCACTATGTGCCCGACCACGGTCCTGTCCGCCCAGCGTGTGGCTGCCCAGAACGGCAAGGTGCGTGCCGAGGCTTACGACCTGGCCCACTTCCCCGAGCTGAAGGACCAGTACCAGGTCATGAGCGTCCCCTGCATCGTAATCCGCAAGGACGGCCAGGAGACTGTGGAGTTCGGCAAGAAGTCCGTTCCCGAGATGCTGGATCTGATTGGAGCCTGACCATAGGTCCGAGCCTGAACAGAGTCTGAAAGGGCGCTGGCGTTACTGCCTTTGCGGTGTGACGTCAGCGCCTTTTCTGATTTAAGTCCTTAAATCATATTGATGAAAAACTGCTGATGCTATCCACGGTCTACATGGTCTGCCGCATTCATGGCGCATGCGGCGATTGTTGTCATCATGACCGGCTCGACACAGTCTGGAATGACTACGCTCTATCTCACTGCATCCTTAATTGAGAAGGTCCCATGAGGGGTGAGGGGGGGGGGGTCGCTTACACGTTCCTGCAGAGACACCCCATTGCGGTGTTAATGACCGGAGCAGTCAAGTAGTCTATTAATCAGGAGCTGCCTAACTGCAGTGGAGCGGGCGGCTCACTGGTTTATCAAACATTGTTGTTTTTGCACATGTGTGCCGTAGTCACCAAAGGAGTTTTCATGCTCTTTCCACAGTCGGTCCATTCAGATCAGCCGCTCACCTACATGGCCCTGGGGCCCATCACCCCGGGTGCCGATATTCCTGACATCAGGGGACTTTATGCAGGCCCCGACATGAACGGATTGGAACAGACTCCCGCCTGGACCCCAACCCATTCGCCCCTGCTGCTGGAGCATGCGCAGAACACCTACCTGCATCCGGGCCTGACCGGGTATCGGATCGCCCAAGGCCCCGAGGGCATCCAAGCCGGGCGGTCATGGTCGCCGCGATTCCTGGTCGAGGGCCAGCCTGAACAGACCGACGACTCGCTGACCATCCAGGCCCGTGACGAGGATGCCCAGCTTGGGTTGGAGACCAGGGTGGAGGCCATGGCCGGCGGTTCCCTGCGGATTCGCCACACCCTGCGCAACCTGGGCGCCGATCCCTACCTGGTGGAGGATCTGGAGGTCCGCCTTCCCCTGGACGACCAGCAGACCCAGATTCTGGACTTCGTCGGCAGACACGAGCGTGAGCGCAGCCCCCAGCGCCATGACCTGGCCGACGGGGCCTGGGTGCGCGAGTTTCGCTGGGGTCGCACCGGCTTCGAGGGACCTGTGGTCATGGTGGGCACCCCAGGGTTCAACTTCCATCATGGCAGGGTGCTCTGCGTCCAGCCGGCCTGGAGCGGGAACACCGTGCTCCGGGTGGACCGGAACAGCACCACCCCGGCCGGCATCAGCGCTGGCGAGCTCCTTCTGCCAGGAGAGGTGGTTTTGAGCCAGGGCCAGGAGTACAGCACGCCCTGGATTGTGGTCACGGCCTCCGACCACGGCATGGATCCAATCATGAACAGCCTGCATGCCTGGGAGCGAACCCTGCCTGAGCACCCCCGCGAGCAGCCGGTCATCCTGAACGTCTGGGAGGCCATCGGTTTCAAGCATGACTTCGACACCCTGCGCGATCTGGCCGACCGCGCCGCCCGCATCGGGGTGGAACGCCTTGTTCTGGACGACGGCTGGTTCCACCTGCGCCGGGACGACACGGCTGGTCTGGGCGACTGGTGGGTGGACCCTGCGGTCTGGCCACACGGTTTGGAGCCTTTAGTTGATTATGTCCATAAATTGGGGATGCAGTTCGGCCTCTGGTTCGAGCCGGAGATGATCAACCCGAATTCGGACGCCTTCCGCGACCATCCTGAGTGGGTCATGAGGGCATCCTCCAGAACCCCGGAGCTCCAGCGCAACCAGCTGGTCCTGGACCTGACCAATCCCCAGGCCTTCAACCATGTGCTGGAGGCCATGACCCGGGTTCTGGAGTCCTGCCAGGTTGACTACGTCAAGTGGGACCACAACCGTGACCTGCTTGAGGCCGGTTCCCAGGCCCATGGTGGCGCGCCGGCCATCCATGAGCAGACTCTGGCCTACTACCGTCTGCTGGACACCCTCCGCGCTCGCTTCCCCGAGGTCGAGTGGGAGTCCTGCGCCTCGGGCGGTGGCCGCATCGACCTGGGTGTGATCGAGAAGATCCGCCGCTTCTGGAACTCCGACATGACCGATGCCCTGAGCAGGCAGCTGATTCAGCGCTGGACCGAGCAGACCGTGGCCCCCGAGTACATCGGCGCCCACATCTCCCAACCCTCCTCCCAGCAGACCGGCAGAACCTACAGCCTGGATTTCCGGGCGGCCACGGCCGTCTTCGGATCCATGGGCATTGAGTGGGACATCCGCCAGGCCAGCGAGGATGACCTGGAGCGACTCAAGGAGTGGATCACCTGGTACAAGGCCAACCGTGGATTCCTCCACTCCGGTCGTGTGGTCCGCCTGGACCTGGCTGACCCCTCGGTACTGGCCCATGGCGTGGTGGCCCCCGACCGCAGCCGGGCCATCCTGGCCCACGTCCAGTTGGATGAATCCCTGCATAATCGTGGTGTTTATCTACGCATACCCGGCCTGGACCCCAAGGCCCGGTATCGGCTGGCCTGGACCGGCCCCGCCAAGCCCAGGGCTTCGCTGGAGCACTTGGATCCGACGGGTCCGCTGGGCATCGCTGAGGTCACCGGCACCTATCTGGAGCGTGTGGGCATCCGCATACCCCGCTGCCAGCCTGAGACCATCCGCCTGATCGACCTGGTCCGGGTCTGACCCGCCGCCATCTGCCACACCACAGCCACACCACAGGGATGAAGGAGCACTGAATCATGAACCCCACCAGCCTTAGTCTGGGAGAGCCGAACTGGATCACGCTGACCACCGATGCCGACAGGGAGACCGTGCCCGCAGGCTTTGGACTGCATCCGTAAAGACATCGCCCAGCTGGTCAAGCAGCTCTACCGGGCCTCTTCGAGCAGGCCACCAAGACTGGAATGCTGGTCCAGGGGTGCAACGTGGTCGGCCACTTGGGTGTCGGCTTTATGCAGATCAACCGGACCGGCACCCCGCTCTTCTTCTCGGCCCGCCCGGCAGCCTAACCGGCGCCCAGGAGGACCAGCTCCGGCAGGCGTTGGCCATGGCCGCGACCGGTGGCGCCCAGGCTATTCCGTCGGACTGTCTGGTCAACGACTGCCATGAGATCTGGACTTACAATGCCGGCACCCGCCGATATTCCTGGTATCAGCCGGCTGGCCTGGAGTTCTCAGACATGCCCGATCGCTACGACGGGTATCTTTCCGCCATTTAGAAGTAGATGACGGCCGTGCTCGGTTGGGATGGGCACAGCCGCCAGTTTGCCGGATTGCAGTGATGGGAACCCGACCTTACTCGTGCGAAGTACAGTGGGAGATATTCGATAACGCCATTTACAGAGCCTCCCAAGAACTCTACCGACTGACTCCCCAGCAGCCGGTGCAGCTAATTCGTTTCTGCATCTTTGTACAGTGATACAACCTTATCATCGCGCAATGACTATGACAGCTTGATCCAGTGTCGGCGGAACTCATGGTTGACGGGATGAGTAAAAATGGCAAGGCTGGCTGCGGGTTTCTGCCCGTGGCTGGCCCGGCCGTCGTTCCATCCTCGCCCAGGCGAAACGGGGTCGTGCACGCCTGCCCTCGTGATTCTGCCTGGAGAAGAAGTGTGGTGGGGGTGCGGGAGGGGGTGTCGGCTCTCTTGGGGTTTGAGCCTTTATTGACGCTCGCCTCCCTGCTCCCCCTGTTCTGGCCGGGGGCGGGGGGATTGATCCGTCCCCGGCCTGTCTTACTCGTGTGAAGCGTGCAGCAGCTGTAGTTGTTCTCTGCGGTGGCGGCGGGATGCCAGCACCCCGCCCATGCCGGTCATGCCGGTGGTCAGGGCGAGCAGGATGCCTTCCCCTCCGGCCCGGGGGAGCACGCCTGGAGGCGCTACAGGCATGTACGTGTATTGGAGGTTGTTGTAGGTCAGAGTGCTTCCTGCGCCGCCCAGCGTGTAGTCGACGCTGACCGTGACCGTGCCAGGCAGGTGCGCGGGCGTGGTCACGGTGACGCTGTTGCCATCGCCGTGCGTCAGGCCTTTTGCGGCATCGCGGTCGAACCTGACGCCGACGATCACCGGCCGCAGGCTGAACACCACTGTAACAGGAGCAGGCGAATCGTCGGTGCTGTTGTCGCCGAGCTGGCCACTGCCGTTGTATCCCCAGGCGTAGGCGTATCCATCGCTGCCCACGGCCAGCGAATGCCAGTATCCGCTGTTGACCTGTATGGCTTTCAGTCCTTTGCTTGCGTCGGTTGGGCTGTCCGGGTCGCGTACGCGTACGGGAACAGACGAATCCGTTCTGGTGTTGTTGCCGAGTCGGCCACTGCCGTTGTTTCCCCAGGCGTACACGTATCCATCGCTGGCCACGGCCAGCGAATGATCTTCTCCGCCGCTGACCTGTATGGCTTTCAGTCCTTTGCTTGCGTCGGTTGGGCTGTCCGGGTCGCGTACGCGTACGGGAACAGACGAATCCGTTCTGGTGTTGTTGCCGAGTCGGCCACTGCCGTTGTTTCCCCAGGCGTACACGTATCCATCGCTGGCCACGGCCAGCGAATGATCTTCTCCGCCGCTGACCTGTATGGCTTTCAGTCCTTTGCTTGCGTCGGTTGGGCTGTCCGGGTCGCGTACGCGTACGGGAACAGACGAATCCGTTCTGGTGTTGTTGCCGAGTCGGCCACTGCCGTTGTTTCCCCAGGCGTAGGCGTATCCGTCGCTGCCCAGGGCCAGCGAATGATCGTCTCCGCTGTTGACCTGTATGGCTTTCAGTCCTTTGCTTGCGTCGGTTGGGCTGTCCGGGTCGCGTACGCGTACGGGAACAGACGAATTCGTTCTGGTGTTGTTGCCGAGTCGGCCACTGCCGTTGTTTCCCCAGGCGTACACGTATCCATCGCTGGCCACGGCCAGCGAATGATCTTCTCCGCCGCTGACCTGTATGGCTTTCAGTCCTTTGCTTGCGTCGGTTGGGCTGTCCGGGTCGCGTACGCGTACGGGAACAGACGAATCCGTTCTGGTGTTGTTGCCGAGTCGGCCACTGCCGTTGTTTCCCCAGGCGTACACGTATCCATCGCTGGCCACGGCCAGCGAATGATCTTCTCCGCCGCTGACCTGTATGGCTTT